>DATMCB010000027.1:0-2198 GCA_035558835.1 Solirubrobacterales bacterium | reverse complement strand
ATGTCGGCGGTGCACTGGATTCGCGAGAACTCGGCCTGGACCGATCGCGCGAGCGATCGCGCCAGCGCCGTCTTGCCGACGCCGGGGTGGTCCTCGATGAGGACGTGGCCGTCGGCGAGCAGCGCAACGAGCAACACCCGGACCGCCTCGTCGCGGACCTTCAGCGCCCGCTGCACGTTCGACCGCAGCGCCTCCCCGACCGCGCGTGCGGGACCAAAGCCCGATTCCGCCTCAGCCTCCACCGGATGAATCGTACGCCGCGGTCAAGGCCGGTACGCCGTTGGCGGCGATCGGTTCGGTCGGCTCAGTCGCGGACCATCCGCGTCACGGCGCTGAACGGCGCCGTGCCGGCGGGGTCGTGGCCCGATTGCAGCGGGACCGCGGCGACGAGTGGCTCGAGTGCGCCGAGGCTCGCGAGCCGTCGCTCCGCGGCCGCCCGCGGCTCGCCGTCGAGGCCGTCGTAGGCATCGCGGAGACGGGCCAGGGCCCAGACCCGGTAGGCGCTCGTCGGAACTCCCCGGTAGCTGACCCCCTGGACCTCGAAGTCGTGCTCGCGGCGTCCGGCGGCATGGGCGGCCGCGTTGGCAACGAGCATCGGCAGATGGGTCTCCCCCGCCTCGCGGATCAGCGGGTCGAGATCGGCAGGGACCCCGTCGAGCAGCGGCTCGGTGCCGATCCGCTCGGCGCGCGCGGCCCAGACCCGCGCGACCCACTCGTAGACGGACGGGGCCCGCGTCCGCATGATCCGCCCCGGGGTCGGATCGAGCCCGAAGTGACGGAACATCGAGCCGAACAGGCCGATGTCGGCGACGGTCGGGCGGCCGCCGAGCAGGAACGGGCGCTCGGCGACGATCGGCTCGAGGATGTCGAGCACGCGCGCGTAGCTCGCCTCGACGTGCGGGCGGGTTCGCTCGTCGACGCCGTCGCCGGCTACGAAGAGACGAGCCTGGCGGCGCGCGAACCAGCGGCGGCGAAGGGCGAGCGGGACCGGCAGGCGGATCAGCTCGCTCGCGAGCTGCCGCGCGCGCAGGTCGCGATCGGCCGCATGGCTCCAGCGGTAGTGCATGGCCGGGCGCCACAGCCACTCGTCGCCGAAGTCCTCGACCAGAAGCGCGAAGAAGCGCTGCAGAGGATCGGCCGGGATCACCGCGGGCTCCGGATGGCGCTCTTCGAGCCAGGCGATCATCGGCGTCGTGTCGGTCATCCAGCGCCCGTCGTCGAGCGCGACCGCCGGCAGCTGGGCGCCGCCGAGGAGGCGCGGCAGCTTCCACGAGTACATCCAGACGCCGAGCGGCCGGCGGACGTAGGAGATCCCCTTGAAGCGGAGGTACGCCTCGAGCTTGCCGGTGAAGTACGAGTACTCGGAGCCGTAGACGATCACGGCCCGAGCCTATTCGCCCTCGCCGCGTTGTCAGACCGAGAGCCCGCGGCTACCCTCGATCGGTGGCGGCAAGGCCCGAGACTCATTACGCGCAGAGTCAGGACATCGGGATCGCCTATCAGGTGGTCGGCTCCGGGGAGACGGACCTCGTGCTCGCCTTCCCCTTCATGTCCCACCTCGACCTGTTCTGGGAGATCCCGCCGATCGCCCACTTCATCCGCAGGCTCGGCTCGTTCGCCCGGGTGATCATGTTCGACCGTCGTGGCGTCGGGCTGTCCGATCACGTCGAGGGAGCGCCGAACCTGGAGGAGCGCATGGACGACGTCCGCGCCGTCATGGATGCCGCCGGCTCGGAGTCGGCGACGCTGCTCGGGATGTCCGAGGGCTCGACGGTCAGCATGCTGTTCGCGGCGACCTATCCGGAGCGCACGGCGGCGCTGCTGCTCTGGGGCGCGGTGGCGAGGTCGACCGCCGCTCCCGACTACCCGTGGGCTGCGCCACGGGAAGCGATCGAGGAGGCCAGCGAAGAGCTGATCGCGCCCCTCTGGGGGCAGGGCGCCACCGTCGACATCTTCTCGCCGAGCGTCGCCGACGATCCGCGCGCCCGCGAATTCCAGGCCCGCATCGAGCGCTCCGCGGCGAGTCCCCGTCGTGTCCTGCAACTCGTCGAGATGTTCCTCGACACGGACGTCCGCGATGCGCTGCCGCTTATCCACGTCCCCACGCTCGTCCTCCAGCGGCGCGGCGACCGGGTGGTCAACCATCGGGCGGGCAAGTGGCTCGCCGAGCAGATCGAAGGCAGCCGCTACGTGGAGTT
>DATMCB010000026.1:0-6221 GCA_035558835.1 Solirubrobacterales bacterium | reverse complement strand
CTCGCTCGGCGCTCGGGTTCGATGAGCTGATCGCGGGCGACGCCGACGCGGTCAAGGCCGCTCACCGGCGCTACGCGCGCCGGCAGATGACCTGGCTGCGGCGAATGGAGGGAGTCACCGTGATCGACCGCAGCGGCCTCGACGACCGGGAGGCGGCTCGGCTCGTCCTCGCCGGCGCCGACAGCGCCGGAACCGGCTAGGAGTCGGAGGAGCCGTTCGACCCGGACCCGTCGGGACCGGTGGCGGCGACCATGCCGCGATCGGTCATCACGTGGTCGATCAGCCCGTACTCGAGGGCCTCCTCGGGAGTGAAGAAGCGGTCGCGCTCCATGTCCTCGTTGATCTGCTCGACGCTCTGGCCGGTGTGCTTCGCGTAGAGCTCCTCCAGGCGCCGGCGCTGCGCGAGCGTCTCGCGGGCGTGGATCTCGATGTCGGTGGACTGCCCCTCGAAGCCGCCCGACGGCTGGTGGTTGAGGATTCGCGCGTTCGGCAGCGCCATCCGCTTGCCCGGCGCGCCGCCGGCGAGGAGCAGCGATCCCATCGACATCGCGACGCCGTAGCAGATCGTCTGAACGTCGCAGCGGACGAACTGCATCGTGTCGTAGATCGCCAGGCCGGAGTAGACGACCCCGCCGGGGGAGTTGATGTAGAGCGAGATGTCCTTGTCGGGGTCCTCGGATTCGAGGTGGATGAGCTGAGCGACGATCAGGTTCGCCACCTGGTCGTCGATCGGGGTGCCGAGGATGACGATCCGCTCCGAGAGCAGCCGTGAGTAGATGTCGAACGCGCGCTCCCCGCGCGAGGACTGCTCGATAACGGTCGGGACCATCGGCATCTGGGTGAACCTCCTGCGGGATCGGTCGGATCGGGGTTTCGACGGCTGGGGTTCCGGAGGTTAGCGACGCCGCCAGCCCGTCCGGCCGGCGCCCGCCCCTGCATACTTGCGGCGATGCGCTTCGCGAAGTGGCAGGCCCTCGGCAACGACTACGTCATCCTCGAGGCGGCCGACCTGCCGTTCGAGCTGACCACCGAGCGGATCAGGGCGATCTGCGCGCCGCACCTCGGCGTCGGTTCCGACGGGATCCTGCTGCTGGACGAGCCGGCCGACGCCGCCGCGCACGTCGCCGAGCTGCGGATCTTCAACCCCGACGGCTCCGAGGCGGAGCTGTCGGGGAACGGCGTCCGCGAGGCAGTCCTCTACCTGAAGGCCGCGGGGTGGACCGACCGCGACGAGTTCACGATCCTGACGGCGGCCGGCGAGGTCACCCCGGAGCTGACCGGCCCCGGATCGGCGCGGGTCGGAATGGGCCGGGCCGCGACCAGCTCCGCCGATTACCCGGATGGCGATCCGAGCGGGATCGGCAGGATCGAGGTCGGCGGCGTCGAGCGGCCCTTCCAGCACGTCTCGATCGGCAACCCGCAGTGCGCGATCGAGGTCGAGAGCGGGCTCGAGGAGCTCGACCTCGAGGTGATCGGACCGGCGATCGAGTCCGCCTCGATCTTCCCGAACCGGACGAACGTGAGCTTCTGGAACGCCGACGGGTCGCGGGTCCGGGCGCGGATCTTCGAGCGCGGGGTGGGGGAGACGCTCTCGTCGGGAACCGGCGCCACCGGTGCGGCCGTGGCGGCGCACCTGCGCGGCGCGCCGAGCCCGCTGACGGTCGTCCTCGACGGCGGCGAGCTCGAGGTCGAGATCTCCGACGATCTCGACATCCACCTGACCGGGACCGCCGAGCCGGTCTTCAGCGGCGAGCTCGCGGCGGAGCTGATCGCGCGCCTGGAGACCCTCTGAGAGAATCGCCCCGCTTTGGCCCTGACCGACCCATCGAAGCGCCTCGAGGCGATCCCGCCGTACATGTTCGCCGAGCTCGAGCGCAAGGTCGCAGACAAGCGCGCCGCCGGGATCGACGTGATCAGCCTCGGGATCGGCGATCCCGACATGCCGACCTACGACCACGTCGTCGCCGCGATGCAGACGGCGGTCGCCGACAACGGCAACCAGAAGTACCCCTCTAACCGCGGGCGGGCGGAGTTCCGGGAGGCGTTCTCGGCTTTCTACGAGCGCCGGTTCGGCGTCACGATCGACCCCGGGTCCGAGGTGATCCCCGCGATCGGCGCCAAGGAATGCATCTACAACCTCTGCTTCGCGTTCCTCGACCCCGGCGACGTCGCGCTCGCCTCCGACCCCGGCTATCCGGTCTACACCGGCGGCCCGGTCCTCGCCGGGGCAGAGGTCGAGGTGCTGCCGCTCGTTCCCGCGCTCGGATTCGCCCCCGACCTCGATGCGATCGATCCCGAGGCGCTGCGCCGGGCTCGGCTGCTGTTCATCAACTATCCGAACAACCCGACCGGGGCGACCGCTCCCGACGGCCTGTTCGAGCGCGTCGTCGATCTCGCCCGCGAGCACGAGATCCTCGTCGTCCACGACAACGCCTACTCGGAGACGACCTACGACGGCTACGTCGCCCCGAGCTTCCTCGAGACCCCTGGCGCCAGGGAGGTCGGAGTCGAGGTCTTCAGCCTCTCCAAGGGCTACAACATGACCGGGTGGCGCTGCGCTGCGATCCTCGGCAACGCCGCCGCGATCGAGACCTACTGGCGGCTGAAGACGAACATCGACTCGGGACTCTTCGAGGCCGTCCAGCTCGCCGGCGTCGCCGCCCTCGGGGGACCGGCGGAGCCGCTCGCGGAGATGAACCGGATCTATGCCCGCCGCCGCGACCTCGTCGTCGACGCGCTCCGCGAGATCGGCGTCGACGTCGAATCGCCGCGGGGCACGATCTACGTCTGGGCTCCGGTCCCCGACGGGTACACGTCGACCTCGTTCTGCGAGCACGTCCTCGAGCAGGCGGCGGTCGTGATCTCGCCCGGGTCGATGTACGGGCCGAGCGGCGAGGGGTTCTTCCGGATCTCGCTGACGACGCCGGACGAGCGCCTCAGCGAGGCGGTCGAGCGGATGCGGGAACATCTGCGCTGATCGCCATGCAGGATTCGCCGGTCAGATACGTCCGCAGTGAGGACGGCCGGTACATCGCCTACCGGACGATGGGAGCGGGGAAGCAGGACTACCTGATCGTCCTGCCCAGCCTCGGCACGATCGAGATGCTGACGGTGCCGCCCGCGAAGCGGCTGATGCGCGGATACACCGATCATTCGCGGCTGATCTCGTTCGATCGCCGCGGCGCCGGGCTCTCCGACCCGGTCGAGGTCCCGGCGACGCTCGAGGAGCAGATGGCGGACGTGATCGCCGTCCTCGACGCCTGCAGCACCGATCGGGTCGTGCTCGAGGCCCAGGCCGAGGCGGCGATGCTCGCCGTCGTCTTCGCCGCGACGCACCCCGAACGGGTCAGCCATCTGATCCTGATGCACCCGATGGCGCGGATGATCGCTGCCCCCGGCTACGACTGGGGATGGGCGGACGAGGAGACCCGCGAGCGTGACTTCGTCCGGCCGATGCTCGCTCACTGGGGGACCGGCGAGAACGGGATGACCGCTTCGCCCGTGCTGTCGGCCACCGATCCCGACTTCAAGGAATGGTGGGGGCGCTGGGAGCGGCTGTCGTCCTCGCCGGGCACGATGGAGAAGCGGATGGAGCTGATCGCCCGGATGGACGTCCGCGAGATCCTCCCCCGGGTCCAGGCGCCGAGCCTGATCCTCGACCGGCCGCAGGCGCTGGCGATGGACTCCCGTCACGCCCGCTACTTCGCCGAGCACATCCCAGGCGCCGACCTCGTCGAGCTGCCCGGACGCGACGCGATCTCGTTCGGCGACGACTTCGAGGCCTACATGGAGACGGTCGAGCGGTTCGTGACCGGCGCCGTCGCGAACCGGCGTGAGGAGCGGGCGCTCGCCACCGTCCTCTTCACCGACATCTGCGGGTCGACCGAGATCGCCGCCGAGCAGGGCGACCGGCAGTGGCGCAACCTCCTCGAGCGCCACGACCAGCTCACCCGCGAGCTCGTCGGGGCCTACGGCGGCGTCCCGGTGAAGTCGACCGGCGACGGCTACCTGGCGACCTTCGACGGTCCGGCCCGGGCGGTTCGCTGCGCGACCGAGCTCGGCGAGCGCGTCGCCGAGCTGGGGATCCGCCTCCGGGCCGGCCTGCACACCGGCGAGGTCGAGGTGATCGGCGCCGACGTCGGCGGCATGGCCGTCCACATCGGTGCCCGGATCGGCGCGCTCGGCGGCCCCGGCGAGGTCTTGACGTCATCGACGGTCAAGGACCTGGTCGTCGGCTCCGGCATCGAGTTCAGCGAGCGCGGCTCCCACTCGCTGCGGGGCGTCCCCGGCGAGTGGACGCTGTTCTCGGTCGATTCGATCTGAGCCGCGAGGGCTCAGTTTGCTGAAGCTCAGTCGCTGATGAAGTAGAACGGGTTCGGGAGCTTGTACGCCTTGTCGGCATGGCCGCCCCTGAGGTCGCTGTCCTGATCGCCGACGTTGAGCACGATCCGGTAGCCGTCGGCCTCGATGTCGGCGCGGGCCGCCGACTTGTAGGCGCGGGTCCCCTCGGCGTCGGAGGGCCGCAGGACCAGATCCCGCCAATCCGAGTAGCCGGCGGACGTCAGGTTCGACTCGGTCCGGTCGCGAACGACGTCGAGATCGGGGCGACCGGTGATGAAGAACACCGAGACGTGCTTCGCCCGCGCGTCGTCGAACAGCTCCAGCGTCGGCTCGATCGGCGGCGAGGAGGCCGCGAACAGCGCCGTCGTCAGCGCCGCGGTCGCCCCGCTGAAGTTCGTCGCCGCGAGCTCCGAGTAGTTCGAGAGCGACGTCTCGTCGATGTCGAGCACCAGTGCGAGCTTCGGCATCCGGCACTTCGAGACGCCGTGGCTGTGACACCGCTTTCGAGCCTGCTTGCGGATCTTCGCGACGCGGCGATCGAGGTATGCCTGCGCCTTGCCGCCGACCTTCTCGAGGTCGGACGCGTAGCGCCCGGAATCGTGGTACTGGCGGAGCGGGGCGGCGATGTCGCCGGCGCCGACGGTCCCGTGCATGCCCACCCGCGGCAGCCCGACCCCGGTCGGCCGGATCGTCGCGATCTTCGTCTTGCCGCCGTCGCCGGAGTTGCCCGCCACGGCATAGCCGGCGCCGATCAGGCCGACGGCGATCAGGGCGAGGAGCAGGTAGTCGATCGTTCTTCTTCTCAACGTGGCCTCCGGGCAGCGGTTCGGGAAGGCGGGAGCCTATCCACCCTCGGCGGGTGCTCCTACACTTGGACGGATGAACGGCAACGGCGAGTCATCGCGAGCCGACGGCGACCGCGGCGGGATCCGCAACCCGCGGGCCCGGCAGCGTGCCGTCGCGATCGGGGTCGTCAGGGGCACTCCCGGTGAGGACGCCGAGCTCGACGAGCTCAGCGAGCTGCTCCGAACCGCCGGCGTCGCAACCGAGGGCCGGATGGTCCAGCAGCGTGCCGAGCCCGACCCGGACCGCTACTTCGGGCGTGGCAAGCTCGACGAGCTGAAGGTCGAGATCAAGCGGGTCGGCGCCAACCTCGTCGCCTGCGACGACGAGCTCGCGCCCCGGCAGGAGCGCAACCTCGAGAGCGCCCTCGGCGTGCCGGTCATCGACCGGACGGCGATCATCCTCGACATCTTCGCCGACCACGCCCACAGCGCGGCCGGAAAGCTCCAGGTCGAGCTCGCCCAGCTCGAGTACAACCTCGCCCGCATGCGCGGACTCTGGACGCACCTCGAGCGGCTCGGCGCCGGCCGCATGGACGGCGGAATCGGGACCCGGGGCCCGGGCGAGTCGCAGATCGAGACCGACCGCCGGCTCGCCCGCGACCGGATCGCCGCGCTGAGGCGGGACCTGCGCGTCGTCGAGCGCAGCCGCGGGACGATGCGGGCCGAGCGGGAGCGCTCGGCCATCCCGACCGTCGCACTCGCCGGCTACACCAACGCCGGCAAGTCGACGCTGCTCAACGCCGTGACCGGCGCCGGCGTCAGCGTCGGCGATCGGCTCTTCCACACGCTCGACCCGACGACGCGCTCGTTCGAGCACGGCGGCCGCAAGTACCTGCTCACCGACACCGTCGGCTTCATCCGCAAGCTCCCCCACCAGCTCGTCGACGCCTTCAAGGCGACGCTCGAGGAGACGACCCTTGCCGATCTGATCGTCCACGCCGTCGACGGTTCCGAGCCGGCGGCCTCGCGCGACGCGGCGGCGCGTGCGGTCGACTCCGTGCTCGAGGAGATCGGCGCCGGGGACACTCCGCGCGT
>DATMCB010000025.1:0-2233 GCA_035558835.1 Solirubrobacterales bacterium | reverse complement strand
GCTCCGCTCGAGGTCGTGCGCGACGTCGCCGAGCGCGGCTGGCTGCCGGTGCCGTTGTTCTGCGCGGGCGGCATCGCGACCCCCGCGGACGCATCGCTGACGATGCAGCTCGGCGCCGAGGGCAACTTCGTCGGCTCGGGGATCTTCAAGTCGGCCGACCCCGAGCGGACCGCGAAGGCCGTCGTCGAGGCGACCACTCACTTCAGGGACGCGGCGCGGGTGCTGGCGGCATCGACCGACCTCGGCGAGCCGATGCGCGGCGACGACATCGCCGACCTCGCCGCCGACGGCGAGCTGCTCCAGCAGCGCGGCTGGTAGTGCCGGGCGGATCAGCCGACCGCCTTCGCGTCGGGGTCCTGGCCAGCCAGGGAGACTTCGCCGCGCACCTGCGGGTGCTCGCCGACCTCGGCGCCGACGGCCGCGAGGTACGGACGCCTGAGGACCTCGCCGACCTCGACGCGCTCGTCATCCCCGGCGGCGAGAGCACGACGATCAGCAAGGCGATCGAGCGCGACGGCCTCGAGGCGCCGATTCGGGCCCACTTCGATGCCGGAAAGCCGATCCTCGGCACCTGCGCGGGGATGATCGTCTGCGACCGCGAGCACCTCGGGCTGATCGACGCGACCGCCCGCCGGAACGCCTTCGGGCGGCAGCTGCAGAGCTTCGAGGCCGACCTCGAGTTCGAGCCGGCGTCGGGGATCGGCCCGGACCCGATTCGAGCCGCGTTCATCCGCGCCCCCTGGATCGAGTCGCACGGCGCCGGCGTCGAGGTCCTCGCCTCGTGGGACGACCATCCGGTCGCGATCCGCGAGGGCAACGTGCTCGTCTGCTCCTTCCACCCGGAGCTGGCGGGCGACTCGCGGGTGCACGCACTGCTGATGGCGATGGCGACGGCGGCGCGCGAGCGCGTCGCGGAGGAGGCGGGATGAAGGATCCGAGGATCGACGGACTGGCGCGGGTGATCGTCAACTACTCGCTCGAGCTCGGCGACGGGCAGAGCTTCTTCATCTCGAGCGGGGTCGCCGCCGAGCCGCTCGTCCAGGCGCTCTACGAGGAGGCGCTGCGTGCCGGCGCCAACCCGGTGCTCGACCTCTCGCTCGAGGGGACGCAGTCGGCGTTCTACGAGCTCGCCGGCGACGCCCAGATCGACTGGGTCCCGCCGACGCAGCAGTGGGCGTTCAACGAGGCGGACGCGCGGATGCGGGTCCTCTCCGACACGAACGTCCGCGAGCTCTCGAACGTCGCGCCGGAGAAGCAGACGCGGCGCCAGAAGGCGATGCACCCGTACATGCAGAAGATGATGGAGCGGAGCGCCGCCGGCGATCTGCGCTGGAACGTGACGCTGTTCCCGACCAACGCCTACGCGGCCGCGGCGGGGATGAGCTTGCGCGAGTACGAGGACTTCTACTACCGCGCCTGCCTCTGCGACCAGCCCGATCCGGTCGCCGCCTGGAAAGCCGCCGCCGCCGAGACCTACCGGCTCGCCGAGTGGATCGAGGGTCGCGACGAGGTCCACATCGAGGGCCCGGGTACCGATCTTCGGATGAGCGTCGCGGGCCGCACGTTCAAGCCCGCCGACGGCAAGTACAACATGCCCGACGGCGAGTTCTTCACCGGCCCGGTCGAGGACTCGGCGGAGGGCGAGATCACGTTCCACCTGCCGGCGACCTACGCCGGCCGCGAGGTCGCCGGTGTCCGCTTCCGCTTCGCCGGCGGCAAGGTCGTCGGCGCGTCGGCCGAGCGCGGCGAGGAGTTCCTGATCGAGATGCTCGACACCGACGACGGCGCCCGCCGCCTCGGCGAGCTCGGGATCGGCACCAACTTCGGGATCAGCGCCGGCACCGGCGAGATCCTCCTCGACGAGAAGATCGGCGGCACCGTCCACCTCGCCGTCGGCGAGAGCTACCCCGAGACCGGCGGCGTCAACGAGTCGGCGATCCACTGGGACATGATCTGCGACCTCCGCCAGGGCGGCAGCATCACCGTCGACGGCGAGCTGCTCCAGCGCGACGGCAAGTTCGTCGTCTAGGCGACCGCCCGCTCTGAATCCTCCGCTGTGCGGCGTCGTCGCCCAGGCGGTTGGAGTGAAGGGCTGATGGAGTTATCCCGCCCACTGGGGGCCGGCGCTTACATGCGCCGGTGATCGTGATTTGGGTCTTACACGACACCAATCCCGATCGGCGCGCGGGATGCTCCCCTTCACTGCCCCGATCGCCGCCCGCCGGCTGAGCTC
>DATMCB010000024.1:0-2999 GCA_035558835.1 Solirubrobacterales bacterium | reverse complement strand
CCCGGGGGCGATCGACAGGTCGAGGCCATGGGCGATCGCGGTGACCGCTTCCGGGTCGTCGGGGTCGGCGCCGGCGCGCAGGGTCGCCAAGGCGACGCAGCGGTACATCGCGCCGGAGTCCAGGTAGGTGAAGCCGAGGCGCTCGGCGAGCGCCCGGGCGACCGTTGACTTGCCGGCCCCGGCGGGCCCGTCGATGGCGATGACCATGAGCGGGAGCAGAGTAGCCGCACCTGGCCCGGCGGCAGCGATCGTCGTCCGGGGCCGCCGTCAGGCTGCGGGCGGTGTTCGACTTCGGCCGCCACGCGGATCGCGCGATCTACGTCCTGATCGCGGTGATGGCGGTCAGCGTCGCCCTCGAGGGGATCGAGTCGCGGCCGGGCAAGGCGCTCGGCTACGTCGCCGGGGCGGCGATCGCGCTGACCCTCGCCGAGCTCTTCGCCGATCGCGTCGGGATCTCGATCCGCAGCCGCCGCTCAGCAACCGCCGAGGAGCGGCGCGACGAGGTCCGGGAGGCGGTGACCGGCCTCGTCGTCGCGGCCGGGCCGATCTCGATGTTCCTGCTCGCGGTGCTCGACGTGATCTCGCTCCACCGCGCCTTCATCCTCTCCCAGTGGATCGGGTTCGGGATCCTCGCCGTCTACTCGTACGTCGCGTCGCGGGCCAGCGGCGGCACCCGGATGCGGGCGATCGTCGGCGCGATCGGGCTGACCGCGATCGGCGGCATGCTGATCGCGTTCAACGCGCTGACCAAATAGACAATGCGCGACTCGCAGCCCCCTGGGCTGCCCAGATGTATTGGGGCGCCGGGCCGCCGGGTCACGCCCCGGCGGCCCTCCCAAGACCCTGCTCAGGGCGCCAACAGAGACCGCAGGTCGCGCTCGAACCCCGGATAGCTGATCCGAGCGGCGCCGAAGTCGCGCACCGTCACGCCTTCGCGGGAGGCGAGACCGGCGACGGCGCCGAGCATCGCCAGCCGGTGATCGCCGCGAGAGTCGATCTCGCCGCCCCGCAGCCCCCCGGTCCCGGTCACCTCGAAGCCCTCGGCGACGGCTTCCGCCTCGCCGCCGAGCGCGTTCAGGGCATCGACGACAGCGGCGATCCGGTCGGACTCCTTGTGGCGGAGCTCGGCGGCGCCGCCGACGCGGGTGGTGCCCTCGGCGAAGCAGCCGAGCAGGCCGACCAGCGTCAATTCGTCGATCGCCGCCGGGACCTCGGCGGCGACGATCGAGGTTCCCGTGAGGTCGCCGTGGCGGCAGCGCAGCGTGCCGACCGGCTCGCCCCCCTCGCTGCCCGTCTCGACCACCTCGATGTCGGCGCCCATCCGGTTGAGGATCCCGAGCAGGCCGATCCGCGTCGGGTTGATCCCGACGCCCTCGATGCGGACGTCGCCGCCGGGCACGATCAGCGCCGCGGCGAGGTGGAAGGCGGCAGACGAGAGGTCGCCGGGAACCGTCATCGGCGGCAGCGCGATCGCCGTCGCCGGCTCGACCCCGATCGTCGAGGCGACCGGGTCGAGGGGCAGGCTCGTCCGCTCGCGCTCGACCTTGACGTCGGCACCGGCTGCGGCGAGCATCCGCTCGGTGTGGTCCCGGGTCGCGGCGGGCTCGCGGATCGTCGTCCGGCCCGAGGCGAGCAGCCCCGCCAGGAGGACGCACGACTTCACCTGCGCGGAGGCGACCGGCAGCTCGTAGTGGATCGCCCGGAGCGCTCGGCCCTCGATCGTGACCGGCGGGCGGCCGCCGCCGGTCGTCCCCACCGACGCATTCATGGCCAGGAGCGGCTCGGCGATACGTCCCATCGGCCGGGTCCGGATCGACTCGTCGCCGTCGAGCACGAACGAGCGCTCCTCCTGGCCCGCCAGCAGGCCGGCGAGCAGGCGGATCAGCGTGCCGGCGTTGCCGACGTCGATCGCGCCGGCGGCCGGCTCCGACGCTCCGCGGAGGCCGAAGCCGGCGATCTCGACGTCGAGCGCGCCGGGGCCTGCCGACTCGGTCCGGACCGTGGCGCCGAGCGCCTCGACCGCGGCTAGAGAGCTGCGCGTGTCGGCCGAGTCCAGATAGCGCGAGATCCGCGCCGTGCCCTCGCCGAATGCGCCGAGCAGCGCCGCCCGGTGCGAGATCGACTTGTCGGGAGGCGCGGCGATCGTCCCCGACAAGGCAGCCGCCGGTGCGAAGTGGGCGTCGACCCGCTCCGCCACTCAGCCGGCCTCGGCGATCGGCGCGACCTCGTGCCCGAGCCCGGCGACCACGGCGGCGGCCTGGCGGGCCTCGTCGAGGCCGCCGATCCACAGCGAGATCGCCCCGGTCCGGCGGTCGGCCGCCGGGAACAGGGACATGTCCTCGATGTTGACGCCGGCCCGACCGAGCGCGAGCGCGATCTCCGCCACCGTCCCGGGCCGGTTCTCGACCGCGACCCGGAGCTCGACGAGCGGTGCCGCGGTCAGACCCGACTCGAGCATCGCCCGGCGATCCTCGCGGGCCGCCTCCTGCCAGGCGGCGATCCGCTGCCGGTCGCCGCTGCGGATCAGCTCCGCCGCTGCCTCGAGGCGGGCGACGACGTCGTCGATCTCCTCTGCCACCGCTTCCGAGTTCGAGCTGAAGATGTCGGCCCAGATGACCGGGTTGGCGCCGGCCACCCGGGTCGCGTCGCGGAAGCTGCGGCCGACCTCGGGCCGGCGCTCGCCCTCGCTGCCGATCGAGCCCGCGGCGGCCGAGGCGAGCGCGTTGGCGAGGACGTGCGGTAGGTGGCTGATCGCCGCCATCTCACGGTCGTGGTCGCCGGCATCGATCGCCATCGGCCGGGCGCCGATGCCGGAGAGGACGCCGTGGAGGCGGTCGAAGAGAACGCCCTGCGAGCGCTCGGTCGGCGTCAGGTACCAGCGGGCGCCCTCGAAGAGGTCCTGGCGGGCACCCTCGACGCCCGCGGTCTCAGCCCCGGCGAGGGGATGGCCGCCGATGAAGCGGTCGGCGCCGGGCCCGCCGGCGAGCGCCGCGACCAGC
>DATMCB010000023.1:0-2099 GCA_035558835.1 Solirubrobacterales bacterium | reverse complement strand
GCCGCGAACGTCACCGAACAGACCCCAAGCAGGCCGAGCGCGAGCATCTCCAGCGGCAGCGTCGGCGCCGCGGCCGCCAGCAGCGACGTCACCCCGAAGCCGACCGCGGCGGCGGTGATCAGCTCGCGGCTGACCTTCTTGCGGGTGCCGACGGTGAGCGCGCCGGTGATCGAGCCGACCCCCATCGCGACCATCAGCATCGAGTAGGCGGAGACGTTGCCGTCGAAGGACTGGTCGGCGAGCAGCGGGATCACCACCTGGAAGTTGAAGCCGATCGTGCTGAGGACGAGCATCAGCAGCAGCGGTACGCGCAGCTCCGCGCGGCCGGCGATGTGGCGAAGCGCCTGGCGGATGTTGCCGCGCTCGCGGTCGGGGTGCGGGCGCTGGATCCGCGCCGGGTTCATCTTCACCAGCGCGACGAGCATCGCCGCGAAGCTGAGCGCGTTCAGGCCGAAACAGGGGGCGACGCCCCAGAGGGCGATGATCACGCCGGCGATCGCCGGGCCGACGATCCGCGCCGAGTGGACCAGCACCGAGTTGAGGCTTACGGCGTTGACGACCCGGTCGGGGCCGACGATCTCGATCACGAACGCCTGCCGGGCCGGGTTGTCGACGGCGAGGACGAGCCCGCGGAGGGCGATCACCGCGAACACCATCCAGGACTCGACGGCGCCGAGGGCGGTGAGGGCGAACAGGACGGTCGCCGGCACCGCCATCCCGGTCTGGGAGATCATCAGCAGCTTGCGCTTGTCGAAGCGGTCGGCGAGCGCGCCGCCGATCGCGCCGAACAGGAGGATCCCGGAGAACTGCAGGGCGGTTGCGAGGCCGACGGCGACGCCGGAGCCGGTCAGCAGCAGGACGAGCCAGAGCTCGGCGACGATCTGCATCCAGTTGCCGGCCAGCGAGACGACCTGGCCGCCGAAGTAGAGGCGGTAGTTGCGGATCTCGAGGGATGCGAAGGAACGACGGACGGCGGCGCTCAACTGCGACCCTCCTCGAGCACCTGCTCGAGGATCTCCGCAGCTCGCGCCAACGTGGCGACGTCGTCGTCGGGGAGGGCCCGCATCTTCTTCGCCAGGTAAGCCGTCTTCCGCTTGCGGAGCCGGCTCAGGGCCTTGCGGCCGTCGCTCGAGATCTGGACGATCGCGGAGCGCCCGTCGCTCGGGTCGCTCGTCCGCGTGACCAGTCCGTCCTCGGTCAGACGACCGAGGATCCTGGTCGCGGTCGGGCGCTGGATCCCCTCGATCCGCGCCAGCTCGCTCGGCGTCAGCGGCCCGGAGCGCTCGATCGTCGCCAGCGCCGCAATCGACGCCGGCCCGAGCTGCGTGTTCGCCTCCTGCCGCAGCCGCCGCGCCATCCGGTTCACCGCCAACCGCAACCGCGCCGCCTGCTCGGTCAGGTCCTGCGTCGATGTCGTCTCGGTGCCGGTCATTGCTTAGTAGTGCTAATTACCTTAGCTAACTATTAGTCGGTGGTCAAGGGGCGGACGCCTCCCCCGATCGCCGACGCCGCCCCCGTGATCGCCGAGACCGAGGAACTTCTCCATATGCGAGAACAACCTCGGTCTCGGCGCTCGAGAGCGCGCCGAACGCGGCGAACCGAGGAGGGGAGCGAGGCGGGCTAGCCGCTGACGTGAGGTCCGGGGTTACGTCGCGACGCCTGCTCCCGAGCAGCGCCCGGTCGCCCGGCTGGAGGAGCGGCAGGCTGCTTCCAGGCCGGCGGCCGACTACCTGGCCGCAGGGCGGACGGTAGGTATGGGGCCGGACGCCAACGCTCGTGGCGGTGAGGGTCGTCGCGCCGACTTCGGCGAGGTGGCACGGATTCTGCAGTCCATGGCTGCAAAATCCGTGCCAGTGGCCGATCAGGGGCGCTCGAGGACGGCGGTGAGGGCGTCGCGCTCGATCCCGCTTCCGTAGTTCGGCCAGAGGCGCTCGCCGCCGAGCTCGACGGCGCCGCCGGCGAACACGGGCAGCTCGTCGAGCGCAACGCTCGTCAGCGGCCGTTCGAACGCTCCCTTCTGTGACCGCGGCAGGGCGAAGACGTGGACGGCCCGGTTCGTCCGCGCCAGCAGCCGGCGCGGCAGCCGCACCATCAGGACG
>DATMCB010000022.1:0-16195 GCA_035558835.1 Solirubrobacterales bacterium | reverse complement strand
GTCGTCTGGAGGGGGGCCGCCACGTCGATCGACTGCTGGATCGGCATCCTCCTGCCGCTGCCGGTGGCGTCGCCTGAGCCCTCTTCGTCGGAGTCGTCGGAGTCGTCAGAGCCGAACATGCCGCCGAACATCGAGCCGAGGCCCTTCGGCTTCAGCTTCTCATCGGCAACATCTCCGGCCACGTCCTTCGCCTTCTCGGTGACCTTCCCGCTTGCCTTCTCGCCGATCTCCCCGAGCTTCGTATCGCCGAGGTCGGCCTTCTCGCGGGCTTTCCCGGCAAGCTTGGCGACTCCCTGAGCCGCGTAGGGCAGCGCGACCAGCGCTGCACCCGCGGCCGCGAGGCCGGTGGGGTTCTTCTGGACGGTCTTCGCTGCTGTCTTCGTGAGGTCGCTCACATCAGCCATTGGGTCTCTCCAATTCTGGTTGCACGTTCATTCCGGATCTCGCAGAAGCTTGTAGACCGCGACCGCGACCCCGGCGCCGGCCGTTCCGGCCATCACGACGGCGCGGAACCGGGAGGGGGCCTGACCTGCGACCCGATCGCGGATCGCTTCGGCGCTCGCTTTCGCGTTCACTTTTCGCCCTCGCCTTCGTCGCGGTCCAAATCCTCGTCCCGGGCGTTCTCGACCCAGGCGGCGGCGCGCCAGCCGACTCGGACATCGCGATACGTCTTCCCGGGCTCGACCTCGTCGGGGAGGTTGATGCGCTCGCTCCCCGACTCGTCCTCCTCGACGGACCGGCCGACGAACTCGATGTCGGTCTCCGGTCGGCGGTCGAACCGCATCCGGTCGGCGCGAACCGTCGCCCCGATCTCGATGTCAGGCGGTCGCTCCTCGCTCGGCTTGCGGCTGCGCTTGGCCACCGTCATTCCTCGTCCGCGGCCTCGCGGACATCTCCGACGACGATGCGACCGTCGGCTCCGCTGCCGTCGATCTCGTCGAGGTCGACACCGAGCTCATCCGCCAGGCGCATCGCGGCATCGGTCGCGTGGTGGCGCTCGGCCCGCTTCTGCCGGCGCCGCTCGCCGAGCTCCTTGACCTTGCGGGTCGCGGCCATCCCGAGCTCCTTGGCCTCGTCCGAGGCCGCCGATCCGATCTCCTTGGCGACCGTCTTCGCGGCTGCCTTCGCCAGCTTCGGTGCCGTCGGGGCTCCCGATTCGTCGGTCAGCTCGTCGACGTCCACGCCACCGCCGGAACCTTCCTCGCCCTGCTGTTGCTCGCCCTGATCGGCCTGGCCACCGCCGGCTGCACCGGCGACCTGCCCGGCGGCGTCGCCGGCCCCACCAACGACCTGTCCGGCGGCATCGCCGACTCCGCCGGCCGCCTGGCCGACCGCCTCGCCGGCTCCGCCGGCGGCCTGGCCGACCTGGCCGACGGTGTCGCCGAGGTTGCCGACCGCCTGGCCGGCGCCTTCGCCGACGTCGCCGGCGGCCTGCCCAGCGCCTTCGCCGAGCTGGCCGACCGCTTGCCCGGCGCCCTGTCCGACGTCGCTCACAGCCTGGCCGGCGCCGCCACCGACCTTCTCGAGGGCGTCCTCTGTGCCTTCGCCGATGCGCTCCTCCGCCTCGCCGGCCTCACCGAGCGTGTGCCCGGCTCCGGAGCCCACCTGTTCGACGGCCTTGGCGATGCTGTCGACGAGGTCCGGGTTGCGATCGAGCGTCGTCATCAGCCGATCGACGATCGCCGAGACGTGATCGAGCCGGACCTTGAGGAGCGCCTGAGCCTCGACTCCCTTGAGGTCGAGCTTCAGCTTGTCGAGCTGGATCTCGACGCCGACATCGAGGTCGAGCAGCTCGAGCACCTTCGTCTGCAGCGAGACCTGCGCGTAGAGGTCCTCGACCTCGAGGTGGAGCGAATCGAGCTTGACGACCGGCACGTCGAGGAGGACGTCCGGGGTGTCGGCGTCCTCAGTGCGCTCGCTCTCGGCGTAAGCGCGGTACTCCTGCTCAGCGACCGTCTCCTCACCGTCCACGTTCTGCGCGAACCGGTACTTCTCAGTCTTCTGCGAGGCGCTCCTGCCGTCGCTGGTGCGCTTCTTGGTTCGGGTTGCCATGTTCAGTTGCCTCCTCCACCACCGGCGACCTGCTTGGCGCCACTACCGACGCCCTGCAGAGCCTGTGAGCCACCCTGGCCGACTCCCTGAACCGCCTGACCGGCGCCCTGTCCAACGCCCGCCGCCGCCTGCCCGGCGCCCTGTCCAACGTCGCCGAGCGCCTGCTCGGTGCCTTCGCCGACGTCCTCAGCCGCCTCGCCCGCTCCGGCGAGAGTGCGTCCTCCGCCTTCGCCGACGTCCTCGACGGCCTTGCCGACGCTCTCGAGAAGCTGCGGGTTGCGGTCCAGGGTGGTCAACACCCGGCCGAGGATCTGCGAGACGTTGTCGAGTCGCGCCTTCAGCAACGCCTGCGCCTCGACCCCCTGGATGTTCAGCTCGACGGTCCCGAGCCGGGCGGCGACGCCGACGTTGAGCTTGACGAGGGCGCGAAGCTCGGCTCGGACCGCGATCGCGGCTCGCAGGTCGTCGACCTCGACATCGATCTCCTCGGCCTTCACGACGGGCACGTCGAGCATCACGTCGGGCCCGCCCTCGATCTCATCGGGATCGACGATCTCGTAGTCGGGGAACTCCTCGCGCTTCCGCTTCCGCGAGCTGGAGCTCCGGTTGGTCGAGCTCCCGTTGCGGGAGCCCTTCCGCGAGCGTCCGCTCGATTTGGAGTTACCTGAACCTGTTGCCATCGTCGCCTCTCCGTCGACCGCCGAGCATCGACCGTCGACTCCGCTCTCCAAGACCGGGGTGCTGAGGGCTCTCTCCTGAAACCCTCCGCATCGGTCGGGTACCCCTGCTAATCCGCCCCAAACCCGGCGCACGAAGATTCCCATCCAACCGAGTCCCGTGGCTACGATCACGGCGACCGTGCCGACCGCCTGGCCCGACAGCCCGCCGACAGCTGCCGACCGCGCCGCCTACGCCGCGGCGATCCCGCGCCCGTTCTGGCTCGACCGGCGCACCGATCCGGTCGTCCACCCGGCTCTCGATGGCCATGCCGAGGCCGACCTCTGCATCATCGGCGGCGGCTTCACGGGCCTCTGGGCAGCCCTCCATGCGAAGACGCGCGACCCCGATCGGAGCGTCGTCCTCGTCGAGAGCGACGCGATCGGCGAGGGTGCGTCGGGCCGGAACGGCGGCTTCCTCTCGTCGTCGATCACGCACGGGATCGGCAACGGCGTCAGCCACTTCCCCGACGAGGTCGAGACGCTCGAGCGCCTCGGGCTCGAGAACTTCGAGGGGCTCCGCGCCGACCTCGACCGGCTCGGGATCGACTGCGACTTCGAGGGGAGCGGCGAGATCGCCGTCGCGGTCGAGCCCCATCAGGTCGCCGGGCTCGCCGAGGAGACGGAGCTGCTGCGGGCCCACGGCCACGACGTCGAGCTGCTCGATGCCGGCGGGATCCGCGCCGAGGTCGATTCGCCGACCTACCTGGGCGCCGTCTGGGACCGGACCGGCGCGGCGCTCGTCGATCCCGCAAAGCTCGCCGACGGTCTCGCCGCCGCCGCGGCACGGCTCGGGGTCGCGATCCACGCCGGTACCCGGATCGAGTCGCTGGAGCGGGACGGAGCCGGAGTCCGCCTCGCCGCCGCTGGCGGTGCCGAGGTCCGCGCCGATCGGGCCCTGCTGGCGACGAACGCGTTCCCGCCGCTACGGCGGGCGCTGCGCCGCTACATCGTCCCCGTCTACGACTACGTGCTGGTCACCGAGCCGCTGACCGCTGAGCAGCTCGAGTCGCTCGGCTGGCGAAACCGGCAGGGGATCAGCGACACCGGCCACCAGTTCCACTACTACCGGCTGACCGACGACAACCGGATCCTCTGGGGAGGCTACGAAGCGGTCTATCGCTACGGCGGCCCGGTCGATCCGTCCCTCGACGTCGACGAGCAGACCTTCGCGCTGCTCTCCCAGCACTTCTTCGCGACCTTCCCGCAGCTCCGCGGCCTCCGCTTCACCCACAAGTGGGGCGGCGCGATCGACACCTGCAGCCGCTTCTCGGTCTTCTTCGACACCAGCCACGACGGCCGCGTCGTCTTCGCCGGCGGCTACACCGGGCTCGGCGTCGGCTCGTCGCGGTTCGGCGCCGCCGTCGCGCTCGACCTCCTCGACGGCCGCCGCAGCGAGGCGACCGGGCTCGGCTACGTCCGCAGCAAGCCGGTGCCGTTCCCTCCCGAGCCGCTGCGCTGGGCCGTAGTCCAGCTCACCCGCGGCCGGCTCGCCGCCGCGGATCGCAACGGCGGCCGGCGCGGCCTCTGGCTCCGCATCCTCGACCGCCTCGGCCTCGGCTTCGACAGCTAGATGACCGATCCCGAGCGGGCCGCTCGGCTCAGCGCTGCCTGATCCCGCGCAGGAACGGGATCAGCTTCTTCAGGAACTTGTTGACGTCCGGAGCGGCCGAGTTCGGGTCGTTGTGGGCGTAGGTGTTGGCGCGGTTGGCGAGGGTCAGGTTCGACGCGGGGATGCCCGACTGCTCGGCGAGCGCTTCCGCGGCGGCGGGGACGCGATCGCCGCCGAGCGCGGCTCCGAACGCGTAGATCCGCAGGTCGCGAGGGAGATCGGTGCCGTGCGTCGCATGGACGTTGAGGACGTCTTGCGCCGGGTTGGCGATCCCGTTGCCGACCGCGCCTCCGTCGAGGGTCAGTCGCATCGGGTGGTACCAGGCGGTGCCGTCGACTCCGTTCAGCCCCCAGCCCGAGAACATCGCCGCCCAGCGCTTCAGCGGGGTGATCGCTCCGTCGCGGTCCCAGCCGCGCGGGTCGCCCGAAGCGGCGAGGTGACCGGCGTGGACCTGAGCTGCGGCCAGCGAGGGCGGCGAGGTCGCGACGTCGGTGGAGTACCCGTAGGCGGCCTTGTTCGTGGCCGGCACCGGGCCCTTCAGGAATGGCGGCAGAAGCGGCCAGGTCTCCAGGATCGAGGGCCCATCCGGGTCGACGATGGCGACCGTCGAGCCGACCATGCCGAACAGGCCGGCAAACGGCGCCGGGATCCCTCCGAACGCCAGCCACGGGGTGTTGTTCTGGAGGTCGTCGAGCGCCGATTGCGCGTCCTCGGGGCTGATCGGCGTAGTCCGGCTGGCGCCGTCGATCAGGACGAGGCCGGAGAGAGCGTCGGCGCCGGCGGCGCCCTTGAAGTCCCAGGTGGCGTAGGCGGTCGTGATCGTGCCCCCGAGCGAGTGCCCGCCCATCGCGACGTTTCGGCCGTGGCGGGAGGCGACGCGGACGACCCGATGGAGGTCCTGGACCTCCACGTTCATGCCCCAGTTGCGGGCGAACGGCACGTCGGCGTCCTGGACCGGGGTGTAGTGGTCGGTGACGCTCGGATCGGTCAGGTAGCCGAGGTAGTAGTCGAAGACGTCCTGCGCGGTCGCATCGCCGCGCTTGGCGGCGTCGAGCATCGACTGGTCCTCGAGGAAGTTCTCGCGGCGCTCGACCGACCAGACCTGCCAGCTCGGCAGCTTCCGGGCGATCGTCTTCGCGAGCGGCTCGAAGTAGCCGCCGCCGGCCGAGGTCCCGGGGTTGAGGACGAGCACGTTCGGGGCCTTCAGACGACCGGTCTTGACGATGCCGACCCGGTTCAGGTCGGTGGGGGTGCCGTTGGCTGCGAAGCCATCGATGACCTTGTAGTGGACCGGGACCCTCGCCTCCGCCGAGGCGGTCGCAGCGAGGGTCAGCAGCGTGACGAGCAGGACGAGAAGCGTGCGGCGGGGAGACATCGACGGGAGCATATGGCGAACGCAGCGGTCAGGCGACGGTGGCCGGGATGCCGGTCAGGCGGTTGGGCCCGTCGTTGAAGCCGCCGTGATCGGGGCGGCCGTGATGGCGGCCGGGGTGATCGCGGTAGTGGACCTCGATGTCGGGGGCGAGGATCGCCCAGGCGATCCAGCTCCCGAGCCAGAGCAGACCGACGACGACGATCACGATCAGCGCGATCCTGCCGAGGCGGGGCGTAGCGGCGGGCCGGCCGCTGCCGGGCGCCGGACTCGGGCCGACCTGGGGCCGTGACGGAGCATCCGTCATCCGGTCATCCGGCCCGTTGGATCTGACGGTCCCCCACGAGTCGGACCCTAGATGATCGATCCCGAGCCCCCACGCACGCGGATGGACCACCGGACGCTGCGCAGCTCGTCGTCCTCGTCGGCTCACGGCCTTCCAGGCCGCTTCGCCTCCTGCGTCCTCGATCTGCTTGGTCCGGCGGTCCCCCGCGCACGTGGGGGCACGGAACCGATCATCTGCTCTCGCTAGGCTCGGCCCGTGGGCATCGGCGTCTTCGAGATCCTGATCATCGTCCTGATCGTCCTGATCCTCTTCGGCGGCTACAAGCGGCTGCCCGGGCTCGGTCGCTCGGCCGGGACGGGGGCCCGCAAGGGCGGCGAGAAGGCGAAGGAGCTCGCCGGCCAGATCCGCACCAAGGCGGAGGGGGTCGATACGGCGAAGATCGGCGAGTCGGTCGGCCGCGGGCTGCGCGACGTGCGCGACGTCCGTGACTCGGTCAAGGGGGCCGGCACCGATTCCAGCCGCGATCAAGCCCGGCCGGAGTCCGGGGCGGATCGCGCCGACTCCGGCGAGCGCACGACCGACGATTCGCGGGCGCGGGATTAGCCTTCGCGGAGCGCCGAGCGGTGTGGGCGCAACGTGAGATCGGCCTCGAGGCCCGTCCTCGCGGCTTCCACCTCGTCACCCGCGAGGTCACTGCGGCGCTCCCCGAGCTGGGCGAAGTCGACGTTGGCCTCCTTCACCTCCAGATCCTCCACACTTCCGCCTCGCTGGCGCTGAACGAGAACGCCAGCCCCGACGTCCGCGCCGACCTCGAGAGCTGGTTCAACGATGCCGTCCGCGAGGACGCTCCCTATTGGCGGCACACGCTCGAGGGCAGCGACGACATGCCCGCGCACGTCAAGGCGGTCCTGATCGGGCCGTCGCTGAGCGTGCCCGTCGCGGGCGGGGCGCTTCGCCTCGGCACCTGGCAGGGGATCTACCTCTGCGAGCACCGCGACCGCGGCGGACCGCGACGGATAGTCGCGACGCTCAGCGGCGAGTGACCGCGTCCTCGGCCTGGGCGCGGAGCCGCTCGAGCGACCGCTCGTTGCCGCGCTGGATCCAGCGGCGGGTCAACGGCGCCAGGGGACGCTCGATCGCCGGCGTCGCCTCCTGCTCGGTCGTGAAGGTGACCAGCGTCCCGTCGCCGTCGGGTTCGAGCGTCCAGGTGCTGCGGGCACGGCGCTTGCCCTTCGCCGCGACGAGCCGCTCGACGAGGCGGCGTGGCGGCTCCCGTTCGACAACGTCGACGTCGGCACGGTCCTCCGGCCCGGGCAGCTTCGCGCGGACGTTGACGTGGTCGCGGCCGGCGTCGCGCCAGTCGACCAGGAAGTGATCGGTGAACGCCTCGTGGCGGGAGAGATCCTCGATTCGCTCGTAGACCTGCTCGGGCGGTACGGCGATCCGGATCCTCGCCACCATCGGCTTCGCGGCCATGGCGGCTGTATAGCGAATCTCGCTCCGTGTTCCGAATAGGCTTGCCGCCCGTTCCCGAGCGAAGGAGTCGCAAGATGCCCGACAGCAAACCAGCCGGCGTGTCGGCCGCCGATCTCGACGCGCTGCGCGCAAGCCTCGACGGGGACGCCGTCGTCCGCGGCGACTCGGCCTGGGATGCGGCACGCCAGGCATGGAACCTCGTCGCCGTGCAGGAGCCGGCGCTGGTCGTCATGGCCGAGTCGGCCGGCGACGTCGCCGCCACCGTCGGCTTCGCCAGCGATCAAGGTCTCCAGATCGCCCCGCAGAGCACCGGCCACGGCGCGGCGCCGCTCGCCGACCTCGATTCGGCGGTCCTCCTGAAGACGTCGCGGATGGCCGCTGTCGAGATCGACCCGGGAGATGGCGTCGCTTCCGTCGGCGCCGGGGCGAGATGGGGCGACGTCTGCGGCCCGGCGGGCGATCACGGTCTCGCCTGCCTGCACGGCTCGTCGGGGACGGTCGGGGTTGCCGGATACACGCTGAGTGGCGGCCTCGGCTGGCTCGCGCGCTCACGCGGGTTCGCCTGCAACAACGTCCGCTCGCTGGAGGCCGTGACCGCCGACAGCCAGATCCGGCGAATCGATCGCGACAGCGAGCCCGACTTGTTCTGGGCGCTGCGCGGCGGTGGCGGCAGCCAGGCGATCGTCACCTCGTTCGAGCACGAGCTCATCGAGCTTCGCGAGGCGTTCGGGGGCTCGCTGATGTGGCCGATCGAGCGGGCGGCGGAGGTGTCGCGGGCCTGGCTCTCCTGGGCGGCGGCGGCGCCGGACGAGCTCAGCATGACCCTGAAGCTGGTTCGCTTCCCGCCGTTCCCGCAGGTCCCCGAGCCGCTCCGCGGCCGGGCGCTCGTCGCCGTGACCTTCGTCCATGCCGGCGACGCCGAGACCGGAGAGGAGCTGATCGCGCCGCTGCGCGCGCTCGGCGAGCCCTACATGGACACGGTCGCGACTGTCCCCGCGCCGGCGCTGGCGACGCTGGCGGGCGATCCCGAGGACCCGGTGCCGGCGCTCGGCGCCGGGCTCCTGCTCGAGTCGCTCGACGACGAGGCGATCGAAACCTACGTCGAGCTCGCCGGCCCGGACGCCGACGTGCCGCTGATCTTCCTCGAGATTCGCCGGCTCGGCGGCGCTCTCGGGCGCGGCTCCGAGGACCATGGAGCGCTCGACGCCGCCGGCGCCGAGTACCTGCTCTACGGACTCGGTCCGATGATGAGCCCCGAGATGGGCGATGCGGTCCGCGGCACGCTCGGCGGCGTCACGGAGCGGATGGCGCCATGGGCGGCAGACCACTGCCTGCTCGCCTTCGCCGAGCAGCGCCAGGACCTGCGGAGCTGCTATCCGGCCCCGGTTGCCGACCGCCTCGAGCGGATCAAGTCCGAGTACGACCCCGACGACCTGATCCTCGCCAACCACCGCGACTGAGCGGGCCGGTCGACACGCCGCTCTGGTGGAACTGAGGTTTGGCCACGACGGGCGCGGGAACTTGATGCTTCCATGGAGCGGGGAAGCGACGCCGAGGGCGCACGGATCACGCCGTACCGAAACGGCCCGTACCTGATCCGCGGGCCGTTCACGCTCACCGACCAGGACGGGAACGAGATCGAGGTGGGGCGCAAGATCGTCGCACTCTGTCGTTGCGGGAAGTCACGGACGCGGCCGTTCTGCGACGGCACCCACAAGGCGGTCGGCTTCGAGGCCGAGAGCGGTCGCGAGGGCCGGCGCGTCAGCCGGTCGGCCGGGGCGGCAGCGGGTCCACAGCGGGACCGTTGAGTACCTCGCCGTCGACGGAGAAGCGAGAACCGTGGCAGGGGCAGTCCCAGGTGCGCTCTGCTCCGTTCCAGTTCACCTGACAGTAGAGATGGGTGCATCTCGTGGACACGGAGTGAAGGTCGCCGGCGTCGTCCCGGTAGCCCGCGACCTTTTCGCCGCCGGCCGACACGATCCCACCCTCGCCGGGCGCCAATTGGGCGATGTCCCGGTCGGGACGATGGCCGATCCGATCGCCGAAGAAGTGCAGCGGCACCTTGGCGTTCTCGACGACCAGCTTCGGTAGCTCGCGGAGCGAGAACCGGGTCGAGTCGAAGAGTCCTGCCGCGGGATTCTCGCGACCGAGAATCGCGTCGCTGATGACCTCCGCCGCCACTGTCCCGTTGGTGATTCCCCACTTCCTCAGCCCGGTCGCGATCCAGATGCGCTTCGTGAATGGATGGAGGGGACCGGCATAGGGGACGGAATCGGGACCGCTGAAGTCCTGCGAGGACCAATGGTGCTCGATCGCGGTGACGTTCCAATGGGCGCGAGCGAACTCGGCCAGCAACCGGTAACGCTCGGGATCAGCATCGCCGGTCCCGGTGTGGTGGCTTTCGCCGCCGATCATCAGCAACTCCCGCCCGCGGTGCCGAACCGACCGGATCGAGCGGGTCGGCGACTTGGCGCTGATCAGCATCGCATCGGGCGGCGGCCCTTCGACGGTCGCTGTGAGGCAGTAGGAGCGGCTCGGGAACGCCCGAGCGAACCAGGCGCCGCGATCGAGGAACGGGATCAGGGTTGCGATCACGACATGCTCGGCGACGACCTCGCCGCCTTCGGTCTCGATCCGGGGCGTATCGCCGTCGCTGACCGACCTGGCCCGCGTGTCTTCGTGGATCGTTCCCCCGGCCGCCTCGAAGCGGGCGGCGAGACCGATCAGGTAACGCTGCGGGTCGAACTCGCCCTGGTCGGCGAAGACGACTCCACCCGCGGTCTCGAACGGCACCGGTACGTCCTCCTCGAGTCGGGCAGGCAGCCCGGCCTTTCGCGCCGCCTCCGCCTCCGCCTCGATCGACGACCGGTCAGCTTCGCGAGCTGCGTAAACCCAGGCGTCGCGGCGACGGAACCCGCAGTCGATCCCGGACCCGGCGAGCTCGGCGATCGTCTCCTTTGCCGCCTCGTTGGCACGCCCGTAGGCACGGGCGGCCTCATCGCCATAGCGGTCGCGAAGCGCCGCATACGTGAGGCCGTGCTGGGAGGTCACCTTCGCGGTGCTGTGGCCGGTGGTGCCGGAGCCGATTCCGCTCTGATCGACGACCGTGACCGACCGCCCCGCCTCCGCCAGCCGGAGCGCGGCTGTCAGCCCGACGATCCCGGCGCCGACGACCGCCACCTCGACTTCGGCCTTCCCTGCCAGCGCCGGCCGGCGGACCCGGTCGGTCCCGCCCTCGAGCCAGACCGAAACGTGTCGCCCGAGCCCGTCGCTCATCTTGCCGCCTCGGCCATCGCTTCCCGCGACGGCGCCGGGCGCGTGCGGTCGGCCCTGAGCCGGGTGGGACTGCTCGCAGCGTGGGTGATCCGGCCGCGCCCGTAGTGGACGCCGGTGCCGCGAAGGCCGCGCCAGAAGGCGATCCAGATGCAGATACCGCGCTCGAGCACCCAGAGCGGCGCGAGCAATGACGCCGAGGCCGGGAAGTGCTCGACACCGCCGGCTCGGCGGCGGCCGACCTCGGCGATCGCAGCCGGCGCCGCGATCACGGCCAACGCCGCTCGCCTCCGGCGCTGGAGCAGGAGGCCGGCGAGCGCCGGCAGGAGCGCCATGAACATCGCCATCCGCAGCGGCATCGACCAGTCGTCGTAGGCCTGGCGCACACGCTGCGAGCGGAAATGCTCGAACGTCGGCGGCTCCCGCGGGACGTAGAGGTCGAGGACGGTGAGGACGCGGCCTCCCCGGGCGACCGTCTTCCGCATCAGCTCGAGGTTCTCGAACAGGGCACTGCCGTCGTAGCCGCCGATGCCGAGCAGGAAGTCGCGGCGGAGAGCGAAGGTGCCCGGGAAGTCCCCGACGGGGAACTGGCGATCGCCGGTGACGACGCGGTTGAGGAGCGAACGGGCCGTATCCCAGCGCGCATGCCAAGGTAGTGGGCGAAAGTGGTTCTGCGGCCGGACCAGCTCGGCCTCGCCGAGGAGGCCGACGGCCCGCTCGAGTGGACCGTGCTCCCAGCGGACGTCGTCGTCGGCGATCACGACCCGCTCGTATCGAGCCGCCGCGACGCCGGTCAGGACTCCGTCGACCTTTCCGTTCGGGGAATTTCGTCCGGCCTCGGGGGAGATATGCCGGACGGCCGGCGACAGACGCTCGGCGTGGCGGGCGCGCAGCTCCGGCGGCGAGTCGTCCACGACGATCACCTCGTCGACCCACTCCGACACTGCCGCCAGGTATGCGGCGAGATCGTCGATCGGCCCCGGCGTCGCCCACCGCAGCGGGACGACGTAGGTCGCCGCAAGCCGCACCTCAGGCCGCCGCGTCGAGGGCAGCTCGGGGCGCGGGCTCGCGCAGCGAGGTCTCGCCGGCTTGCCAGGCGCGCAGCAGACGCGCGGCGAAGCTTGCCTCGAGGAGGAGCAGCGCCCGGGCGCCGAAGAGGATGTCGGTGGCGAGACCGGGCTCGCGCTCGGCAAGACCCCCCGCCAGGTCGTATGCGGCGATGTTCTCGTGGACGGCGTCGGCCTCGACGTGTTCGTCGTAGAAGTCGACGGTCGCCGGATCGGTTCCGAGCCGGCGGAGGCCGTTCCCGTAGGCGCGATTCGGGCGCGAGGAGGTCATCTCGAACATCGCAAGGTGGCCGACGATCGCCCCGCGGCGCGCCCGGCGGGTCCCGAAGGCGGACATCAGGTTGACCGTCGCCAGGGTCGATCCCGGCAGGCGGTCGAGGAACGCGTTCGGCCGCGGGTCGAGACCGAGTTCCCGCATCGTCGTGGCGAACAGATGAGAATGCATGCGCTCGCTGCGCCCGCCGCCGTACTCGTCCACCTGAATCTCGAGCAGCGCCGCCTTCGGCGGGCCGTCGAGCCGGGGGATCGCGAAGCTGTGTGGGTCGGCCTCCTTGAGCTGGTAGGCGGAGCGGTGGATGACGAACTCACGGAACTGGTCGATGCTCGCTTGCGACTCGAGAAACCGC
This sequence comes from Solirubrobacterales bacterium, assembly GCA_035558835.1. Lineage (GTDB taxonomy): Bacteria > Actinomycetota > Thermoleophilia > Solirubrobacterales > 70-9 > RHKX01. The sequence goes on along the minus strand of DATMCB010000022.1, from coordinate 3,715 downwards.
GCGAGCGGCGGCCCGTCGTCGTCGCGCTCGAGCTCGAACAGCCGGTCGCCGATCTGGTTTGGATCGACGTCCGGCTCGGGCGGCAGTGCCGCGTCGAGGGCATTCAGGAAGGAGCCCTCGAGCAGAGCGCGGAGTTGAAGCAGCGGGATCTCGCCCTCCCAGATCGGATCGACGTCGGCAAAGCCGCGATAGCCGAGCTCGAAGCAGATGTAGAGAGCGAGGTGGAGGTCGTCGTCGATGAGTGGATCGACGCCGTCGATCGCCTCCTGAGCCGCCTCGATCTCAACCTGGGAGAGCGTCGGACAGGGGCTTCCCGCGCGCTGAGGCTCGGAACGGAGCAGCTCGCAGACATGCCAGCTCAACTGACCGACGGGGTCGGGGAGAGGTGCGGGCGACTCCTCGGGCCGGTGGACGATGTCACTCGGTGCGCTCATCGGCAGTACCTAGGTTCCCGCCGGCTGAAGAGCTGAAACCGGCGGCGGGCATCGAGAACGAGAGCGCGACCGGCGACCCGGCGGCCTGATCGTCCGATCGTTCGCTGCCTAGACGGGTAGCGCCCGCGCCCGCCGGCCGAACCCCTCCCAGGGGTTGCCGATGTCGGCGATCCGCTCGCTGCAGGTGGCGATCGTCCAGCGGTCGGGCCGCAGGGTCCGCTCGGACAGCTCCTCCCAGGCGATCGGCATCGCGACCGGCGCCTCCGGGCGGGCGCGGACGCCATAGGCGGCGACGGCGTGCTGGGCGTAGTTGATCCGGTTGACGTCGACGTAGATCTTCTTGCCGCGGTCGGCTTTGCGCCACTCGAGCGTCAGGCGGCCCGGGTCTTCGGCGACCATCCGCTCGGCGAGTGAGCGGGCGTAGGAATGAACGGTTCCGAAGTCGTTGCCGCGGCGAAGCGGGGAGACGACGTGAATGCCGCGTGAGCCGGTGACCATCGCGAACGGGACGAGCCCCGCGTCGCGGAGGTGCTCGCCGGCCGCCCGGGCGGCGGCGCGGACGGCGGCGAAGCCGGCACCGGGGGAGGGGTCGAAGTCGAGGATCAACCGGTCGGGTTCGCGCGGCTCGTCGGCTCGCGAGAGCCAGGCGTGCGGCGTGACCATGTTCTGGCCAGCGAGATAGACGAGCGTGGCGGTGTCGCGGGCGACGACCTGGACGAGCGAGCCGCCTCGCTTGGCCACGGTCGTCCGGCCGATCCAATCCGGGAAGTGACGCGGCACCGACTTCATGTAGTAGCCCTCGGAGTCGATCCCGTCCGGGAAGACCTGGAACGTCAGCGGCCGATCGCGGAGCAGCGGCTTCATCAGCTCGCCGACGCGTTCGTAGTGACGGGCGACGTCGAGCTTGGTCAGGCCCGCCTGCGGGAACATCAGCTTGTCTGGACTGCTGATCTCGATCGTCCGCCGGCCGCTGCGGATCTCGGCACTCATCGCTCGCGGGTCACCTCGCTCGCGGCCTTGTCGTCGCGGAGGCCGAGGAAGCGGGGGTGGCGAAGGCGCCCGTCGCGGGTCCATTCCGTGAAACCGACCTGGGCGACGAGGCCGGGCTCGACCCAGTGCGCCTTCTTGACGTCGATCGAACCCGGGTCCGCGAACGGGCTCGTCGGGACGGCGAGGTCCTCGAGCCGCTTGCCGAGCGACTCGAGCGTCGCCTCGTCGAAGCCCGTGCCGACCCGCCCCGCGTAGCGGAGCTCGCCGTCCTCCCAGTAGCCGAGCAGGAGCGCGCCGAATCGGCTGCGGGACCCCTTCGGGTCGGTGTAGCCGCCGATCACCAGCTCCTGGCCCTGCTCGCACTTGAACTTGAGCCAGTCCCGGGAGCGCCGCTCTGTGTAGCTCGAGGCCGCCCGCTTCGCGATCAGGCCCTCCCAGCCCTTCCGGCACGCTTCCGCGAAGAGCGCCTCGCCGGTCTCGTTGCGATAGGGCGTCAGCCGGACCGGGTCGTCCCAGCCGATCCGGTGGCGGAGCAGCTGCTTGCGGCTCCGCAGCGGCAGCCGGCGGACGTCGAAGCCGTCCAGCCAGAGGAGATCGAAGGCGTAGTAGAAGACCGGCACGAAGCGTTGCTTGCGGCGGGCGAGCAGCGCGAAGCTCGTCTGGCTGCCGTCGAAGGCGACGACCTCGCCGTCGAGAACGAACCGCTCGCAGCGGTTGCCGGCGAGCGCCTCGGCGATCTCCGGATACCGGTCGTCGAGCGGCAGGTCGTTGCGGGAGAGCAGACGGACGTCGCCGCCGTCGCGGATCGCGATGCAGCGGATGCCGTCGAGCTTGCGCTCGAAGATCCAGCCCGGGTCGCTGAAGCGGCGGTCGGTCAGCACGGCCTTCATCGGCCTGGCGTGGGTCGGCGCCGGTGCCTCGACGAGGCGGTCGCGGTCTGCCTCCGCCAGCGGAGCAGGGCTCACGAGCCGTCCTCCTCGGCGGCGATCTCCTCGATCGTGCGGCCGCTCTGCACCGACTCGGGCTGGGTGCTCTCCGGGTTGCGGCGGGCATCGGCATCCGCGTCGCGGCGCTTGATCAGGAGCCACTGCGGCTTCTCCCCGCCGTGGGTTCGCTGCAGGGTCCAGCCACCGCGGAGCTTCTCGCCCTCGAGCCGGAACTTGACGTGGCCGGCTTCGATCGATGCCGCCATGTCGCGCGACTCGTCGAGGTTGGTGTAGGTGCCGCGGTCCCAGACGATCACGGTCCCGGCGCCGTAGTTGCCTTCGCCGATCGTCCCTTCGAAGTCGATGTAGTCGAGTGGATGGTCCTCGACCTCGACGGCGAGCCGCTTCTCGCGCGGATCGGTCGACGGGCCTTTCGGCACCGCCCACGAGCGCAGCGTTCCGTCGACCTCGAGCCGGAAGTCGTAGTGGAGGTGACTCGCGTCGTGCTTCTGGATGACGAACCGGTTCCCGCGTTCCTTGGCCGCTCGGGCCGCCTTGCCGGCGGGCTCGCCGCTCTTACCGGTCCGCTTCGAGCGGTAGCGCTGGAGCCGATCGCTCATCTGCGGCAGTCTTGCCGATATCGATGGCGCTGCTCGATGAGGTGATCGAAGCCCATGGCGGCCGCGAGGCCTGGCTCCGGGCCGAGCGCGTTCGGCTGCGAGCGCGGTCGGGAGGCCTGCTGCTGCGGACGCGAGCGCCCCGCGGCGCCTTCGAGACGGCCGACCTCGACGTTGGGATCGGCACGGTCCGGGCAACCGCTTCGCCCTACCCGCGCGCCGGGCAGCGCGGCGTCTTCGCCGACGGCAGCGTCCGGATCGAGACCGACGCCGGCGAGGTGGTCGCGTCGCGCGAGGACCCGCGGCGCTGCTTCTTCGGGCGCCCCGGCCTCCGCCGCAACCTCCGCTGGGATGCTCTCGACCTCGTCTACTTCGCCGGCTACGCCTGGTGGAACTACCTCAACCATCCCATCCTCCTCACCCGCGACGGCGTCATCGCCACGGAGGCCGATCCGCTCCACCATGGGGACGGGGCCTGGCGACGGCTCGAGGTGATCTTTCCGCCGGACATCCACACCCACAGCCGCCGGCAGGTGTTCCACTACGACGAGATGCTGCGCCTCCGCCGTCACGACTACGTCGCCGAAGTCGTCGGGCGTTGGGCTCATGCCGCCCACTTCTGCGAGGACCACCGCGAGGCCGGCGGCCTGCTGTTCCCGACCCGGCGCCGCGTCGTCCCGATCGGTCCTCGCGGACGGCCGCTGCCCGGTCCGGTGTTGGTCGCGCTCGACCTGCTCGAGATCGATGT
>DATMCB010000021.1:0-7897 GCA_035558835.1 Solirubrobacterales bacterium | reverse complement strand
GTCGCGGCGCTGCCGGCGCTGCGCGAGCGGGGTGGGGGAGCGATCGTCGCGACCGCCTCGCTCGCCGGCCTCACCGCGGTGCCTTTCGACCCCCTCTACGCGGCGAACAAGCACGCCGTCGTCGGCCTCGCCCGCTCGCTCGGCCTCGGCCTGGTCAGCGAGGGGGTCCGCTTCAACGCCGTCTGCCCGGGCTTCGCCGAGTCGAACATCATCGCGCCGATCCGCGAGGCCCTGCTCGAATCGGGAACCCCGATCATCCCCGCCGAGCGGGTCGCCGAAGCGGTCCTCGCCCTGTTCAGCGGCGAGATGTCCGGCGAGTGCTGGTACGTGCAGGCCGGTCGGGAGCCGGAAGCCTTCCGGTTCCGCAACCTCCCGGGGCCGCGGGTGGAGTAGGGGCCGGGGATTCCGGCATGACCGACGGCGGCGCGAACCGGAACCCGGTCTACGAGCGGTTCGTGGCGCTCGGCGACTCGACGACCGAGGGGCTCGAGGACCCCTATCCCGACGGTCGCGGTTACCGCGGCTGGGCCGACCGCCTCGCCGAGCGGCTCGCCGCCGACAACCCCGGCGTCGCCTACGCGAACCTGGCGGTCCGCGGGCGCAAGGTCCCGCAGATCCGCGAAGAGCAGCTCGAACCTGCGCTCGCGCTCGAGCCGGACCTCGCCAGCATCCTCAGCGGGATCAACGACGTCCTCCGCCGTCGGCTCGACCTCGACCGTGTCGTCGGCGACCTCGACGCAATGGCCGCGGCGCTCTCCGCGCAGGGCGCGACCGTCCTCACCTTCACCTTCCCGGATCCGACCGCCGTGATCACCGTCGCGGCGGCCCGGATCCGCGCCCGGGTGAGCGACTTCAACGCCCGCGTTCGCGCCATGTCCGCCGCCCGCGGCGCCGTCCTCGTCGACCTCGAGCACGACGGCGTCGCCCATCCCTCGCTCTGGTGCCCGGATCGCCTCCACGCCAACGGCGCCGGCCACGCACGGATGGCGGCCGCCGCGGCGGCCGCGCTCGGGCTCGGGGAGCCAAACGGTGACTGGGCGCTGCCGCTACCGCCCCCGCCGCCGCGCCGGGCGCTCGCCCGCTACGGCTCCGACGCCGTCTGGATGGGGCGGCACATGGCGCCGTGGCTTCTCCGCCGGCTGCGCGGGGTCTCCTCCGGGGACGGTCGATCCGCCAAGCGGCCGGAGCTGCTGCCGGTTGCGGCGGCGGTGCCGTCCGACGAGCCGGGTTAGGGCCGGTCAGGCGACCTGCACGGCGTGGAGCCGCGGCCGCGAGGACGGCGGCGCGAGCATCGCCAGATCGCGTCCGGCGGCCTTCGCCGCGTAGAGCGCCTCGTCCATCCGCTCGAAGAGCTCGATCGGGCTCTCGGTCCCGTCCCAGGAGGCGACGCCGGCCGAGCAGGTCTGCCCCCCCGGGGTGCTCGCCCGGAGCCGCTCGACGACCTCGAGCGCGCAGGCCCCGCCGCATTCCGGCAGCAGCAGCGTGAACTCCTCTCCGCCCCAGCGCGCCAGCTCGTCGCGATGGCGGATCGCGGCGGTCCACGAGCCGGCCGCCTCGCGGAGCAGCCGGTCGCCGGCGCGATGGCCGTGGACGTCGTTGTAGTCCTTGAAGCGGTCGAGGTCGATGATCGCCACCGACAGCGGCGTCCGGCGGCTGCGGCTGATCGCCATCTCCCGGGCCAGCAGCGCGTCCCAGCCGCGGCGGTTGACGAGGCCGGTAAGCGGGTCGCGCGAGGCGGTGTCCGACAGCGAGCGCAGCAGGTCGGTGTGGTCGATGGTCGTCGAGGCCTCCGAGGCGAGCGAGCGGACGACGTCGAGCCGGAGGTCATCGGTGCCGCGAATCCCCTCGCGCCAGCCGGTGCAGAGGACGGCGGCGACGACGCCGCTTCGCGTCACCGGCGCGCAGAACCAGGAGCTGATCTCGGAGAACCGGACGGCGATGCTCGGCAGCAGACCGGCCGCGCGCGAGGTGTCGGGGACGAAGACGGGGCTGCCGCTGCCGAAGGTCCGGTGGACGAGTGACTGCTCCTCCGCCGGCACGACGGTGCCGGTCAGCTCCGGCTCGTTCGAAGCGGTGACGACGAGGCTGCCGACGCTGTCCGGCTCGACGAGGGCGACGACGTCACAGCCGGAGAGTCCGGGTGCGGCCCGGGCCAGGGTCTCGCGCGAGTCCGGAGCGGCAAGCATGGTCGCCTGAAGCGCTCGCAGCTTCGGGCCGAGGCCGACCCGTTCGCGGAGCTCCTCGGAGCGGCGCTGGACCGGCAGCGAGATCGCCGGGATCAGCACGGCCCAGACCGCGGCGCGGAGGGCGAGCTCGTCGACGTGGAGTGCCGCCGGCGGGATCAGCGCCAGCCACGTCCCGGCGATCACGAGCATCAGCGTCCGGCGATCCTCCTGAAGCGCGACGAGGAGGACGTTGAAGGTGAGGATCACGTCGTAGAGGGGCTGGCCGCTGATCGCTGCGAGGGCGCTGATGCAGGCGGCGAACGCGATCGGGGGAAGGGTCCGTTGCCGGACGTCGAGATCGCGGCCGTGCGCGTAGGCGCGCCAGCCGGCGAGCGCGAGCAGCGCCACGGCCCCGGCCACCCGCGTCGCGGTCGAACCCGGGATCAGCACCACCATCGCGGCGCCGATCGCGACGAACGCGAGCAGCTCCGCGGTGTAGGCGGGCATCCGCCTCCGGTCCTCCGCGGTGGTGATCGTCACCACCGGCGCGTCGGTGCCGGGCGACGTGCTGGCGTCGGATGGGCTCCTCACCGCGTCCATGCCTCGCCTATCGAGTCGGCGGCCGCCGAGCTTTAGCGACCGCGGCCGCCGCGGACCGTTCTGCAAGCGCCGCGGCGCCTGCACGATCGCGACCGCTCCGGGTACCGGCGGCGCCGCGGCGAAGAGGCTCGCGTGGCCAGCGTCTACGTGATCGAGCTCGACCGGGGCGCCGGGCGGCGCCGCGACCCCCGGATCCCCTGGGTCTACGTCGGCTCGAGCGCCCGTGACGCCGAGATCCGCTTCGCCCAGCATCGCCGCGGCTACCGCTCCTCGGGTGTCGTCAAGCGGTTCGCGTTACGGCTTCGTCCTGATCTCTACGAGGACCTACCGTCCTTCCCCGGCGCCCGGGCGGCTCGCGAGGCGGAGCTCGCCCGCGCGATCGAGCTCGCCGAGTGCGGATTCGTCGCTCACTGCGACGGCACCTCTCACGGCAAGGGCCGCGGTCCCGGGATCGAGTGGGGCCCGGAGCGGCTCGCCCGCGTCGGCCCGCACGCCGACGCGGCGATTGCCGAGCTGAGCGCCGCGGCGTTCGAACCCCTCGACGCCGAGCGCTGCGCGGCGCTGCTGTACGGCGAGCGCGGCTTCTGGGTCGGCGAGCACATCGATCCCGCCGACCCGCCGCCGGCGTACGGGCAGTTCTCGCACGTCGCTCTCGCGGCACTCCGTCAGCGAGCCGAGGCGGCGGCGATGCCGTCCCCGGCCGGCTGACGCGCGACGTGCCGGCGAGCCGGTCGCTCGTCTTCGGTGGAGCGGCGCTTCCCGGCGACACGGCGGCGCCGGGCGGCACGAAGCCGATCCTCCATCTGCGCGCGGGCGATCTCCTCAATCAGGTTGGACATGGGCACCTCCTCGAGGCATCGGATTGCAGGGGCAGAGGCGAGCCGTCAGCGCGACGGTGACCGTGAGCGCCAACCCGAGGGTCAACAGCCCGGCATCGAGCGACCCGGCGCCGGTCGCGACCTGCCCGGTCATGATCTCGACCCACCGATCGGCGGTCAGCAGGCCCAGCACGGCGATCGAGATCGACAGGACTCCGGTCCGCCACCCCGGCTTGACCAGCGCGACCGCCAGGCCGGCGCTCTGCGCCGCGGCGAGCACCGTTGCGGTCCCGACGTCGTGGCCGTCGGTACCGCCGACCGGACCGATCGCGTGGACGAACGAGTCCGCAGCGAGCAGCATCCAGCCCGCCGCCGCGAGGTGCACGACGGCGAGCAGGCCGAGGCCGAGCGCCACCGCCTGCCCGCAGGGTGCCTCGCGGGCAAGCCTCATGCCGGCGTCTCCCCGGTTGCGGGCCGCCGCCGCGCCAGCGGCGATGCGGGCACCCTCAGGAGCCGCGCCGGCCAGTGTGGGAGCCACCAGTTCCAGCGGCCCATCAGCGCGATCACGGCGGGCACGATCAGCGCCCGGATCACGGTCGCGTCGAGGAGGATCCCGGCGCCGAGGCCGGTCGCGAACATCTTCAGGTCCGTGCCCGGGCCCGAAGCCATCGAGACGAACGCGAGGAAGAGGATCAGCGCGGCGCTGGTCACGAGCCGGCCGGTCCGTCCGATCCCCTCGATTACCGCCGTCTCGGTCGAGCCGGTCCGGTCGTAGGCCTCGCGCATCCGAGCGAGGATGAACACCTCGTAGTCCATCGAGAGCCCGAACAGGAACGCGAAGATCATCAGCGGCATCCACGACGGGATCGAGCCGGTCGCCTGGATGTCCCAGATCGCCTCGGAGCCGTAACCGTGCTGCCAGACGAGCACCATCACGCCCCAGGCCGCGGCGACGCTGAGGATGTTGAGGAGGATCGCCTTCGCCGGCAGCAGCAGCGAGCGGAACGCCCGCGCCAGCAGGATGAAGGTCGTGATCGCGATCAGGGCGATCATCAGCGGGAAGCTCCCGTAGACGGCGTCGATGAAGTCGGCGTTCGAGGCCGGCTGGCCGCCGACGCGGACGCCGGGACCCGCCGCGTGTGCGGTGTCACGAACGGCATCGAGTGTCGCCCCGCCCTCATCCGAGCCTGAGTCGGCGACGGGGATCACGTCGACGAGAGCGGTCCCGTCGCGGCTCCAGGACCCACCGCTCGGCGCGACCGCCCCCTGGACGCCCTCGATTCCGTCGAGCTCGCCGGCGAGCGCCTTCGGATCGCTCGATCGATCGACGAGGATCTCGTGCGGAAGCAGCGAGCCCTCGCCGATCCCGGAGCGCTCGAGGGCGACGAGGCCGTCGTGGGCCTCACCCGAGCTGGCGAGCGTGTTGGCATCGGACGCCCCGAGCTGGAGGCTCCCGGCGGCGCCGACGAGCGCCAGCACCACCGCCATGCCGCCTGCCGCGGCGACCCAGCGTCGCCGCGAGACTGCGGTCGCCCACCGGGTCCAGGCGCGGCTCGCGCGCTCGTCGGTGCGGCGGTGGGGCCAATCGAGCCGTGGGCCGGCCTTGGCGAGGACGACCGGCAGCAACGTCACCGCGACGAAGACCGAGACGAGCGGGATCAGCATCCCGCCGTAGCCCATCGAGCGCAGGAACGGCAACGGCAGTGCGATCAGCGCCAGCAGGCCGATCGCGACCGTGATGCCGCTGAAGACGACCGCGCGCCCAGCGGTCTCCATCGCCCGCTGCACCGCTTCGTCGCCGCTGTAGCCATGGGAGCGCTCCTCGCGCCAGCGCGAGACGACGAGCAGCGAGTAGTCGATCGCCACGCCGAGGCCGAGCAGCGCGATCAGGAACTGGACGATCGGCGAGACCGTCGTCAGCTCGGTCAGCCCGAGCAGGAGCAGGAACGTGGTCATGATCGAGGCGAAGGCCATGATCAGCGGCACGATCGCGAGGAAGGACGCGAACACGAAGGCGAGGACCGCCAATGCTCCGAGACCGCCGATCACCGCCTCGAGCAGGACGCCGGGGCCGTCCTCGCTGCCGGAGTCCTCGAGCAGCGCGTCGAAGCCGGTCAGATGGACCGGCTGCCCGGCGACGGTCGCGCCGTCGAGCGCCGCGCTTGCGGCGTGCTCGGCCTCCGGGTTCTCGCCGAAGGCGGAGTCAGGGCTCGGCTTCGGGTAGGCGAGCGCGAACGTGGTCGATCCGTCGCTCGAAACGAAGGCGTTGTCGCCGGTCGATGCGTAGGAGGCGATCCGGGCGCCGGGCAGCGCCTCGCCGAGCTTTCGGTCGATGGCATCGAGGTCGCGCTGGACGGCCGGCGAATCCACCGACGTTCCCTCGGGCAGCGTCACCACCGGGACGAGCGGCGCCGTGTCGCCCCCGGTGCCGCCGTAATCGCGCGCGATCTGCTGGTTGGTCTCCCATCCCTCCTTGTTCGGGACGGAGAACTCCGACTCGAGCGCGTCGCTGGCGGGGCCGGCGGCGGCGATGCCCGCGATCGTCAGGACGATCCAGGCGATTACAACGGTGCGTTTGTGGGCGAGGACCCACCGGGTCAGTGAAGCCATGGCGGCAATCCTCGTTCGCGAACCGGGCTCCGGCCAGCGGGACACCCCGCATTCGTCGGTTCGGACAGCCCGATCGCGACGTACGGCTAGCCGTAGGGTGATTTCCCGCCCAGCGGGCAACAATCCTCCTGATGGCGACGACTCACCCGATCTCGCGGAGCGTGCTTCTCGTCGACGACCACCCCGGATTCCGGGCCCAGGCGGGGCGGCTGCTGATCTGCGAGGGCTACAGCGTCATCGGCGAGGCCGGCGATTGCGGGACCGCGATCGAGCGCGCCCACGCGCTCGCGCCGGAGATCGCGCTCGTCGACATCCACCTCCCGGACGGCACCGGCTTCGAGCTCGCCGAGCGGCTCTGCGCGATCGCCGACGGCCCGGCCGTGATCTTGATCTCGAGCCGCGACAGGGCCGAGCTGGAACCGTGCGTCTCCGAGAGCCCGGCCCTCGGGTTCATCCCGAAAGCCGACCTCTCACGCACGGCGATCGACGATCTGCTGCTATGAGGGCGATGGCGATCGCCGAGCCCCCCGGGAAGGCAGGCGGCGAGCGCCCGGTCAGGGCGATCGTGGCCGACGACTCCGTGCTCCTCCGAGAGGGGATCGTGCGGCTGCTCGAGAGCGGCGGCTTCGAGGTCGTCGCCCAGGCCGGCGACGCCGAGGATCTGATGCGCAAGGCGCTCGCCCACAAGCCCGACGTCGCGATCATCGACATCCGGATGCCGCCGCGGCAGGCCGACGACGGCCTTCGCGCCGCCGTCGAGATCCGCCGCCGGCTGCCCGAGACCGGGGTCCTCGTCCTCTCCCAGTACGTCGAGGAGAGCTACGCGCTCGATCTCGTCGCCGAGAGCGCCGAGCGGACCGGATACCTGCTCAAGGATCGGGTCGCCGACGTCGACCGCTTCCTCGACTCGGTCCGCCGGGTCGGCGAGGGCGGGTCGGCTCTCGATCCGGAGGTCGTCGCCCACCTGATGGGACGCCGCCGCAGCGACGACCCGATCGACGAGCTGACGCCGCGGGAGCGCGAGGTCCTGGCGCTGATGGCCGAGGGCCGCTCGAACCAGGCGATCGCCGACCAGCTCGTCGTTTCCGAGCGCGCCGTCGAGAAGCACGTCACGAACATCCTCTCGAAGCTCCGCCTCGACCCGGCGCCCGAAGACCACCGCCGCGTCCTCGCCGTCCTCGCCTACCTGCGCTCGGCATGAGCAGGGACGACTTCACCCGGATCCGGACGCTCGCCCTGCTCGACGAGCAGGCCGCCCTGCGGCGGGTCGCGACGCTGGTCGCCCACAACGCCTCGGCGGCGACGCTCTTCGAGCAGGTCTGTCGTGAGCTTGGCGCGGTCCTCGGCGTCCGCAGCACCGACATGGTCCGCTTCGAGGATGGCGCCGCCACGCTCGTCGCCGCCTGGAGCCCGAGCGGGGATCCCGCCTTCGAGATCGGCGAGCGGATCGCGATCGACGGCGACACGGTGACGGCGAAGATCCACCGCACCGGGCAGCCCCAGCGCGTCGACGACTACACGGTCGTCGAGGGGCCGTTGGCCGAGCGGCTGCTCGGGCTCGGAGTCCGGTCGGTCGTCGGGGCGCCCATCACGGTGGCGGGAAAACTCTGGGGCGCGACGATGGCCTCGAGCGACGACGCGAACTCGTTCCCACCGCGAACCGAGCAGCGGATCGCCGACTTCGCCGAGCTCGTCACCGCGGCG
>DATMCB010000020.1:0-5035 GCA_035558835.1 Solirubrobacterales bacterium | reverse complement strand
GTTGACCGAGAGGGTGCAGTCGCCCAGCTCCTCGTGAGCGCCGGTGTTCTCGGAGAGAATCACGACCCCGTCGCGCGTATTGACCGCCGGTGCCTCCTTCGCGACCAGGTTCATCCCGTCGAAGAGGGAGTTGACCATCAGCAGGTCGAAGTGCTTGTAGCGGGCGACCGCCTCGTGGAAGTTCTCGTAGATCCGGAGGTCGATCGGCATCCAGTCGGTCGTGCCGTGGCGGTGGTTGACGACCGCGACGAGCGCCTCGATCCGCTCGAGGTACTCCTGGTACTCGGCTACGTCCTGCCGCGACGGCTGGAGGTGGGCGATGAACGTGACCCGCTCGTGGAACTCGGGGTGGTCGGCGAGGAACTGGTCGAAGGCCGTGAACCCGCGGAGCACGTTCTTGGAGAGGTCGGCGCGGTCGACGCGGATGATCAGGTGCTCGCGGCGGCGGGCGAGCAGCTCGCGCTCGTAGTCGGCGACCTCCTCGGTGGCGGCGACGCGGCGGAGGCGCTCGGCGTCGATCCCGAGCGGGTAGGCGCGGATCCAGATCTCGCGATCGCCGTAGCGGACGATCTCGTTGCGGTAGTCGACCTCGCAGCCGACCAGCTCCCGGCAGCAGTCGAGGAAGTTGTGGACGTAGGCCGAGGTGTGGAAGCCGATGATGTCATTCGACAGCAGGCCGTCGAAGATCTCGTCGCGCCACTCCCGCGGCAGGATCCGCCAGGCGTCGGGATGCGGCCAGGGGATGTGGACGAAGTGGTGGAGGATCGCGTCGGGGCGGGCGGCGCGGACGCTCGCCGGCGCCGTGTAGAGGTGGTAGTCGTGGAACATCACGAGCGGCTCGGCCTCGCCGTCGAGCCGCTTCAGCACCGTCTTGGCGATGTCGTCGTTGACGGCCTTGTAGCCGTAACGCCACGCGGCCTTCTCGTCGGCGCGGATGTCGGGCGCGTTCGAGAGGTCCCAGAGGTAGTGCTGGGTGAACCAGAGCTGCGGGTTCGAGATGACGCTGTAGAAGAGCTCGTACGCGGTCGGGTCGGAGGCGACGAGATCGACCCGGTAGGAGCCTCCCTCGAGCTCGATCTCGGTCGGCCCGCCCGCCTCGCGGGCGACGGCAGCGTCCTCGTCGGTCATCGCCGAGGCGATCCAGAACACCTCGCGATGGGTGGCGAGCCCGGTCAGCGCCGTCACCAGCCCGCCGCCGCCGCGAGCGATCACCCGGTTGCCGTCGGGATCGCGGTCGAACTCGGCGGGCCCGCGGTTCGAGACGATGATCAGCGGCTTCGACTCGGTGGGCACGTCCGCAGGCTATCGACGCGGGGCGGGCAGGCGGCTGCGGATCAGCCCGGTCCAGCCGCCCGGAGCCGCTCGATGCCGGCATCGAGCGAGGCGACGATCGCTGCGTGCAGCTCGGCGTTGGCGGCGCAGACGCACGACATCTGGAAGTCGTGGCCGGAGCCGAGCAGCGGCCGGTCGCCGAGCGAGCGGCCGCTCGCGTCGGTGACGATCGCTCCCGCCTCGTCGAGGATCAGGGCGCCGGCGGCGAGGTCGTACGGGGAGTTGTTGAGGATCGCGCCCCGCCCGACCCGCTCGAACTCGGCCCGGACCCAGTCGACCTCGTCGATCATCCGCGGCCCCGGCTCGACGTAGGCGTCGAGCTGACCGGTGACGAGCCGGGTCATGTCGTAGGTGGCCGAGCCGAGGTCGAAGGTGCCGCCCGCAACCGACGATCCGTCGAGCAGCTCGGCGAGCACGATCGCGGTCGGGACGACCGGCCGGCCGCGGAACCCGTAGGTCCAGAGCATCCGCTCGGCGCTCGTCTCGGCCGACAGCCGCGGGGCCGGATCGACGCCGCCACCGCGGATCGCCAGGAACCGCTGCCCGGACTTGATCTCGACGACGCAGCCGACCTCGACGTCCGCCATCCGCGGCTCGCCGCCGAACGGCGCCGCCGCGACCGAGACGCAGGCCGACTCGAGCCCGGCCAGGGCCGGACGCGTCCCGTCGATCGGGTCGACGACGAGGACCCAGCGCGGCTCCCCGCCGGGCACGACGAGGCCGCGATCCTCCGAGTAGAAGGCGACGTCGGGCGCCCGCTCGGCGAGGAACGCCTCCATCCGCGCCTCGGCCCGCTCGTCGATCGCGAACGTGACGTCGCCGCCGGCGCCGTCGCCGAAGTGGGCGCGCCCCTCGTCGCGGCCGAGGTGCGGGAGGACGACCTCGCGCAGGTCCGCCGCCAGCTCCGCGACCAGCGGGCCGAGCGGATGGTCGCGAGTCACGAGCCGGGGCGCGCCCCGAGCGTCACGTCGACGTCCATCTCCTTGCCGTCACGGATGATCGTCAGGGTCACCTTGTCACCGGGGTTGTAGGTGGCGATCAGCCGCGAGAGGTCGTTCTCGGCGACCAGCTTCTGCCCGTCGACCGCGACGATCGTGTCGCCGCCGACGATCACCTGGCGGCCCTGGAACTCGACCTTGTCGTCCTTCGAGCCGCCGCGCAGGCCGGCCTCGTCGGCGGGGCCGCCGGAGACGACGCTCGAGATCAGCGAGCCGGTCGGCGCATCGATCCCGAGCTTCTCGGCGAGCTGCGGGTAGAGCGGCTGGCTGCGCACCCCGATATAGGCGTACTCGACCTTGCCGTCGTCACGGAGCTGGTCGATCGAGCGCTTGACGAGGTTGATCGGGACCGCGAAGCCGACGCCCTCGTTGCCGCCCGAGGTCGTGTTGATCTGCTGGTCGATCCCGATCACCTTGCCGTCGCTGCCGATCAGCGGTCCGCCCGAGTTGCCGGGATTGATCGACGTGTCGGTCTGGATCGCGCCGTCGATCTTGAACTGGGTGAGCGAGTCGATCGAGCGGTCGGTCGCGGAGACGATCCCGACCGACAGCGACTGCTCCTGGCCGAACGGGCTGCCGATCGCGGCGACCGGAGCGCCGACCTGGATGCTGTCGGAGTCGCCGAGCTCGATCGGGTTCAGGTCGAGCCCGTCGGGATCGACCTTGATCAGCGCGACGTCGGCGTTCGGGTCGATGCCGAGGATGTCGGCCGGGACCTGGTTGCGGTCGCCGAACTCCACGTAGACCTCGTCGGCCTCGTTGATCGGCTGACCCCCGCCCGCCTCGGTGGCGTCGGTGACGACGTGCGCGTTGGTGACGATCTCGCCGTTGTCGTTGATCACGAACCCGGACCCCTGCCCCGCCGAGGTCGGGTCGGCGGCGTCGCCGATGATCGAGAGGATCGTGACGACGCTCGGCGCCGCCTCGGAGTAGATCGCCTGCGGATCGAAGCCGGTTCCCTGGGCGAGGACGGGCCTGCCGGTGGCGGAGTCGGAAGCGGTCGTCGTCGTGGTCGTGGTCGCCACGGCGCTGCCGGTTCCGCTCGAGTCGGAGCCGCCGCAGGCCGCGACGCCGAAGCTGAGCGCCAGCGCCGCGATCCCGGCGAGCAGGGCCGGGACGATCCGCCGTCTTGTCGGCCTCACGCCGGCGCTCCCAGCGACCCGCCCAGCTCGCTGCTTCGGGCAGCGCCGGCGGGGGGAAGGATCACGCTGAACGATGCGCCGCGGCCGCGGCGCGGATCGAGGATCACGTCGCCGCCCATCGCCCGGGCGAGCTCGCGGGCGATCGCGAGGCCGAGCCCGGAGCCGCTGACGGCGTCGGCGGTGTAGAAGCGGTCGAAGATCCGGTCTCGCGATCGCGGATCGATCCCGGGACCGTCGTCGGAGACGGTCAGGCGGGCTTCGCTGGCGGTGCTCGTTGGGCTGATCTCGATCTCCGTTCCCGGCGCCGTGTGCTTGAGCGCGTTGTCGATGAGAATACGCAAGATCTGCGCCGTCCTCGCGGGATCGGCTTGGGCAAGCGGTTCGCGAGCGGGCTCGGCGAGACCGACGGTGGAGTCGTGCCGCTCCGCCGCCGCGGCGAACTCCGCCGCGACCTCTGCCGCGACGCGGCTCAGATCGATCTGCTCGCTCTGCAGGCTGAGCGCGTCGGCGTCGAGCCGGGAGAGGTCGAGGAGGTCGGTCGAGAGCTTCGTCAGCCGCTCGATCTGGCCCCGCATCGTCCGCACGAACTCGCGCCGCGTCTCGGCATCGGGCTCGGGCTCGTCGTCGAGCAGCTCGATGAACCCGCCGAGCGAGGCGATCGGCGTCCGCAGCTCGTGGGAGGCGTTGGCGATGAAGTCGCGGCGGGCCGTCTCGAGCCCGCGGAGGCGCCGCCGCATCTGTTCGAGCGTTTCGGCGAGCTGGCCGAGCTCGTCGCTCGAGCCGACCGGGATCGGGGCGCTGAAGTCGCCCTGCGCGACCCGCTGGGCCGCCTCCTCGAGGCGACAGATGCGGCGCGCGTGGTAGCCGGCGGCGATGAACGCGGCGAGCAGCGACGCGGCGAGCGCGATCCCGCCGGCGATCAGCGTCTGGCGGCGGATCAGCGCCACGTTCGCCTCGACGTCGTCGAGCGGGGTCGAGAGGACGATCACCCAGCCGGGATCGCCGGCGGCGGCGATGCTCCGGCCCGGTCCGGGCGCATCGCCGGCGACCGGGAAGGCGGTCTCGCCGATCCGGCTGCCGTCGACCGTCTCGATGCTGGAGCGGACGTCGTTGGCCGCAGCGGCCCCGGTCGCGGCCGGGTAATCGGGCGCTAGCGCCTCGCTCTCGAGCTCGGAGTCGGCGATCACGAACGCCGGCTCGCCGCCGCGGAGGCCGAGCAGCGTGATCCGCGAGTCGACGTTGGCGGCGGTGCGACGGACGAGCGCCGCGAGCTCCCGCTGCTCGAGGCCGCGCTTCGCCGCCGAGCGGAGCCGGTCGAGCTCCTCGCTTCCCTGCTGCTCGAGCCGGTCGAGCCGCTCCGACTCGAGCCGCGAGCTGAGCTGCGGGACCACGTAGAGATAGACGAACGCGATCGCCATCGCCGTGATCGCGAAGAACAGGATGACGAGCCGCGTCCGGACGCTGTCGAACCGCGAGACCGGCCGGCCGCGCTGCATCTCAGCCGAGCTCCTCGTCGCGGAAGCGGTAGCCGACGCCGCGCACGGTCAGCAGATACTCGGGCTC
>DATMCB010000019.1:0-6272 GCA_035558835.1 Solirubrobacterales bacterium | reverse complement strand
CCGGCGACAGCGGCTGGAAGCTGACGGCGGCGAGCCGGCTGCGGACCGTCTCGAGCAGGCCGGCGGGCTCGGCGGTGATCAGGATCAGATGCGCGTAGTCGGGCGGCTCCTCGAGCGTCTTCAGGAGCGCGTTCTGACTCTCCTCGGCCATCGCGTCGGCGGCGGCGATCACGAACACGCGGCGGCCGCCCTCGAACGGCCGGTAGGCGACGGCGCCGATCACCTCGCGGCGGACGTCCTCGACGAGGTGCTGGTTGCCGGGCGGAACCAGCCAGGTGAGATCGGGGTGCGGCGAGGGATCGGCGAGGGCACGGCGGCGGACGTCGTCGGGGTCGGAAGCGCCGATCGCCAGGATCTCGGCCGCGAAGGCCCGCGCGGCGGCGGCCTTGCCGCTGCCGGTCGGGCCGACGAACGAGTAGGCGTGGGCGGGGCCGCCGCGGAGCGCCGCGGCGAGCGCCGCCCGTACGCCGGGCTGCTCCGCGGTCGCTTGCGAGATCGCCTCCGGAAGCTCGCTCACGGCCTGCGCCTCTCGCTGCTGTCTGCTGTCTGCCTGCTGGCCGCCGTCCGCTCGAGACCGAGGGCCTCGAGCACCCGCGCATGCACCTCGTCGACGCTGCCGGCGGCGTCGACGACGACGAACCGCTCCGGCTCGGCGGCGGCGATCCGATCGAACTCGGCGGCGATCCGGTCCTGAAAGCGGTCGCCCTCGGCCTCGAAGCGATCCGAGATCGGCGACTCGCAGCGTTCCCGGGCGCGCTCGACCGCCGTCTCGGTGTCGAGCCGGAGCAGGATGGTCCGATCGGGCATGCAGCCGCGCACGGCGGCCGCGTTCAAGGTCGCGACCAGGCCCGGGTCGATCCCGCGAGCGCCGCCCTGGTAGGCGGCGGTCGAGTCGACGAAACGGTCGCAGACGACGTCGCGGCCGGCCGCCAGCGACGGGGAGATGACCTGATCGACGAGCTCGGCCCGGGCGGCGCAGAAGAGCATCAGCTCCGCCCGCGGCGTCAGCTCGACGGAGGCGTCTTTGAGCAGCTCGCGGAGCCGCTCGCCGGCGACCGTGCCGCCGGGCTCGCGGAGCAGCACCGTCTCCGGGCCCAGCGCTTCGGCGAGCATCCGCGCCTGGGTGCTCTTGCCGGCTCCGTCGACTCCTTCGAGGGTGACGAACACTGCCGCGCGGCCGGCGTCAGGAGGAGCGGCTGCGTGAGCGCGACTTCGCGGCGCCGCCCGAGGCCGGCGTCCGCGCCCGCTTGGTCCGGGTCGTCGTCGCCGGCGCCTGCTTGCGCCCGCCCTTGCGCTTGCCGGCGCCGTTCGTCTCCGATGTAGTGCCCTTCGCCTCGGCCTCGGCCTTGCGCTTGGCGGCCTCTTCCTTGGCCTTCTCGCGCTCGGCGCGCTTCTCGCGCATCTCGACCATCGACGGGCAGTCGTCGTTGAGGCAGAGGTTCCAGGGACGGCCGCGGAAGCCCTTCACCTTCAGCCGCGGCGTCTCGCCGCAGATCGTGCAGCGCTCCTCGAACCGCCAGAGCTCGTAGCCGCGGCCGGGCAGCGGCCGCGAGAACGTGCACGAGTCCGGGTCCTCGGGGTTGTCGCGGTTGTAGCCCTCGCAGCCGACGAAGCGCTTGCCGCCGCGCATCTCGATGATCCGCAGCCGGTTCGGCGAGCCGTCCTCATGGGCGCGGCCGGCCTCTTCGCAGACCTTGCAGGGGCCGATGAACTTGTCCTCGTCCATCCCCGCCCAGATCACCTTGGCGAGGTCCTCGCGCTTCTCGAAGAGATCGTCGTAGGTGCCGTGCAGCATCTCGCGGCTGATCTGCAGGACGTCCTCGCGGGACGTCTTGCCGGCGGCGATCTGGTCCATGTCGTGCTCGAGTTCGGCCGTCATCTCCGGCGTCGCCATCCGCAGCACGTGCTCCTTGAACGCCTTGTACATGGCGATCCCGGTCTCCGACGGCTCCGGTGGATTGTTGTAGACGTAGCCGCGGTCGTAGAGCTTCTGGATGATGTCGGGGCGCGTCGCCTTCGTGCCGAGGCCGAGCTCCTCCATCATCTCGAGCAGCTTCCCCTGGCTGATCCGCGCCGGCGGCTGGGTCTCCTTGTCGACCAGCCAGGGAGCGCCGTCGAGGTCGAGCTTCTGACCCTCCTCGAGCGCCGGCAGCTCGGTGTCGGCGGAGCGCGCGTAGGTGTAGATCGCCGCATACCCGGGATCGACGACGATCGAGCCGCGGACGAAGTAGGACTCCGAGCCGGCCTCGATGTCGGCCCGCGCCGACTCGGTGATCATCGGCGCGCTGAAAGTCGCAAGGAAGCGCCGCGCGATCAGCTCGTAGACGCGGCGGTGGGCGCCGTCGAGGGCGTTCGGATAGACGGCCTGGGTCGGGTAGATCGGCGGATGGTCGGTCGTCTCCTTCTTGCCGCGCGTCGGCGTCAGCTCACCCTCGAGCAGGCCAGAGGCGGCCGAGAACTCGGGGATCCGGACCAGCGACGAGACGAGCTCGCGGAGCGGCAGCGACGCCGGATAGACGGTGTTGTCGGTCCGCGGGTAGGAGATGAACCCGTCCATGTAGAGGTCCTCGGCGATCCGCATCGCCCGCGACGGCGCGATCCCGAGCCGGCTCGAGGCGTCGGTCGCGAACGCGGTCGTGTTGTAGGGCGCCGGCGGCTTGCGGGTGTTCTTGCGCTTCGTCAGCTCGGTGACGACGCCGGGCGAGTCGGTCGCTGCGAGCGCCGCCTCGGCCTCGGGCTTCTCCCAGAACTTGTCGGTCTTGTGGTGCGCCTCGAACGAGCCCTCGGGGTGTGCGAACTTCGCGAACACCTCCCAGTAGGGCTTCGGAACGTGGGCACGGCGCTCGAGCTCGCGCTCGACGATCAGCCCGAGGGTCGGGCTCTGGACGCGTCCGACGGAGAGGAAGTTGGAGCCGAAGCGGCGGGTGGCGAGCGAGACGGCGCGGGTCAGCGTCGCCCCCCAGATCAGGTCGATCTCGCCACGCGTCTGGGCGGCGTGGGCGAGGTCGTATGAGAGCTCGTCGAGCTCGGCGAAGGCACGCTCGATCTCGTCCTTGGTCAGTGCCGAGTAACGGGCGCGCTTGACGGTCCCCTCGACATCCGGGTTGACGGCGAGGATCTCGCGCAGCGCCTCGAGGCCGATCAGCTCGCCCTCGCGGTCGAAGTCGGTCGCGATCACGACCGTGTCGGCTTCCTTGGCGAGCTTCTTGACGGCCTTGACGACGTTCTTGTCGGTCGGCTCGGCGACGAGCTCGGCGTCGATCAGCGACTTCGGGTCGGTCTCCTGCCAGTTCGAGTAGCCCTCCGGGAACGCCGGGTTGAGGACGTGGCCCTTGAGGCCGACGGTCATCTCGGCGTCGTCGCCCTCGCCCCAGGTGTAATAGGGCACCTTGTAGGTGGCGTCGGCCTTGGCCTCGCCCTTGCTGAGGATCTCGGCGATCTTCTTGGCGCTGTTGTTCTTCTCGGTGACGATCAGGCGCATAGCGATGTCCCACTTTTGCTTGGCCCCTGGACGGAGGGGCAATGAAGGGCCGGGACGGTAGCACCCGCTCCAAACCGCTCCGGCGGGCAGCGGCCGTGGCGACTGCCGGAACCAACCATCTACTCTTCGGCCCGATGCCGGCCCAGAGCTACCCAGGCAAGGAGTGCGTCTGTCAGTTCCGCAGGGGGATCTGCGACCAGTCCTGCGTGCGGGGGATGATGGAGACGCCGTTCTACATCGCCTGCCTGCGACTGAGCGGCCGCAAGTGCCTGGTCGTCGGCGGCGGCGACGTCGGGCTCGAGAAGACCGAGGGCCTGCTGGCCTGCGACGGCGAGGTCGTCCTGATCGCACCGGATGCCTGCGAGGAAGTCCGGGCGCTGGCCGCGGAGGGCTCGATCGAGTGGGTCCGCCGCCGCTTCGAGGCAGCCGACCTCGAGGGCAAGTTCATGGCGATCGCCGCGACGGACGACACCGACGTCAACATCGCCGTCTACGACGCCGCCGAGGAGCGGGCGATGCTCGTCAACGTCGTCGACGTCCCCTCGCTCTGCAACTTCATCCTCCCCGCGATCGTCCGCACCGGCCCGCTCGCGATCGCGATCTCGACAGCCGGCGCCTCCCCGGCGCTCGCCAAGCGGATGAAGCGCGAGGTCGCGGCAATGTTCGGCGACAGCTACGCCGAGCTGGCCGAGGTGCTCAACGAGGTCCGCGGCTGGGCGAAGGGGACGCTGCCGACCTACCAGGACCGCAAGGCCTTCTTCGAGGAGATCGTCAACGGCGATCCCGACCCGGTCGAGCTGCTCCGCTCCGGCCGCCGCGCGGAGCTCGACGCCGTCATCGCCGCCGCTCAGGAGCGGCACGGCGATCGCGTCGCCGCCGCCGCGCGGTAGCCGGCCGCCGGCTGCGCACCTTCGGCACATCTCCGTCGCGCTTTCGCCACCTCCGCGTCTTGATCGCTGCCGAGGGAGGGCAGACCCTCCTCGGATGGCGGGTGAGACGCAAATCCGGTCCCTGTCAGGGACCAAATCTGCAGTTCAGGTGGCGAGCGAGCTCGCGGATAGGCAGTTCGGCACGGTCGCGAGGCGGCAACTGGCAGGCGCCGGGATATCGCCGTCTCAGATTCGCACCTGGGAGCGGCTCGGCCGGCTCCATCGCCTTCAGCCCGGCGTCTTCGCCTGGGGCCGTCCGGACCTGAGCACTGCAGGCGAGCTCGCGGTGGCGCTCCTGTTGGCCGGGCCGGGCGCGGCGCTGGCCTCCCTCACTGCCCTCTGGTGGCTGCGTCTGCTCAACAGGAGGCCGTCCACGATCCAGGTCGCTTCGCCGCGCCGGGTCCTCTCCCGCGTCGGCATCGAGATCTCACATTCGAAGCACCTCGTCCGCCGTTTCCACCGCGGCCTTCCGGTGGTCCCGGAGGCGCTGCTCGCCGCCGGAGCGGAGCTGAGCCGGAACAGCCTTCGTCTCGTCCTCGCCCGCGCCGAGTTCGAGCACCTGCTGGACCGCCCGGAGCTCGAGGCCGCCCTTCGCAGCGGGCGCCGCGGGACGACCGCGCTCGCCGCCGCCGTCGATGCCCACCTCCCCGCCCTCGCCCGCTGCGCGAACCGATTCGAGCGCGACTTCGTGCTGCTCTGCGAGGGCCACCGCCTGCCGATCCCGGAGCCGAACGTGCGGATCGGCCGCTACCGGCCCGACATGCTCTGGCGCCACGCGAAGCTGATCGTCGAGCTCGACGGCCGCGATGCGCACTCGACGGCGGCGCAGCTCGGCGCCGACGCGCGCCGCCAGGCCGAGCTCGAGGGCCGCGGCTACACGGTCCTGCGCTTCACCGCCGCGGAGGTCCGCGACGGGGCGGAGCGGATCGCGGCCGAGCTCCGTCAGCGGCTCGGGTGAGCGCGCTCCATCCTCCAGACCGGCTCGCCCGAGGGGAGGGCGAGCTCGCCGAGGATCTCGTAGCCGGCGCCGGCGTACCAGGCGACGTTCTCGAAGGTCCCGGTTTCGAGGTAGGCGGGGACGCCGCAGGCGTCGGCGCGGGCGTCGAAGTCGGCGAGGAGCGCCCGGCCGGCGCCGCGTCCCTGCTCGTCGGGATGGACGCCGAGGAACCAGAGGTAGGCGTGCTCGTGGTCGACGTGGGCGGCGCGGACCATCCGGTCGAATGCGATGCCGCGACGGACGGGCAGCGGCCCCGCGGCGAGCGCCCAGGCGAGCTCGTAGACGACGGCCCCGTCGGTCAGCGGCCAGGCGCCGGGCTCGAAGGCGATGCTGACGCCGACCACCGCGCCCCCCCGGCGGGCGGTGACGACGCGGCCGCCGTGGCGGCGACTGGCGGCGACGATCCCGGTGAACGAGAGCGGGCTGATCAGGCGGCGATGGGCGCGCCGGCGCGGGCCGATCGCTGCTGCGATCGGGTCGTCGAGGAAGGCGGCGGCGAGGACGCCGGCCGCGGCCCGGACCTGGTCGCGGCCGATCGGGACGATCTCGAGGGCGCTCGCGGTGGTGCGGCCGATCAACCGGCGGGGCCGGCATAGATCGCCACGGCCGTGAAGTGGGCGATCGCCGCGGCAACGACGAGCACGTGGAAGATCTCGTGGTAGCCGAAGACGCTCGGCCGCGGGTCCGGGCGTTGCAGCGCGTAGATCACGGCGCCGATCGTGTAGAGGACCCCGCCGGCGGCGATCAGGGCCCCGGCGCCGAGCCCGGCGTTGGCGACGATCGAGGGGAATGCGATCGCCCCGATCCAGCCGACCGTCAGATATACGGCGACCGAGACCCAGCGCGGCGACGTGACCCAGACGAC
>DATMCB010000018.1:0-11364 GCA_035558835.1 Solirubrobacterales bacterium | reverse complement strand
CTGCTCGGCCAGTGACGTCGCGACCATGCCGCCGAGCGAGTGGCCGACGACCACGGCGCCCTGGACGCCGAGCAATAGAGCGGCACGCCGAACTCCTCGCAGTTGCCCTCGAGTGCCTCGACCTGCTTGCGCGAGAGCTGGTCGGCGATCAGCCGCGCCGCCGGCGTGTCATCGGTCGGAACGTTGTGGTCGGCCGTCGCCAGCGTCCGATCCGGCCGGCGCACGCCGCGGCCGGCGAGACGGAGACCGTCGAAGGCCTGCGGCGAGGTCACCTCGTGGACGAGGTGAAGATCGATGTAGATCAGGCCGTCGGCAACCTCGTGCCGCTTCCAGATCTTGTCGAACATCGTCTCTGCGCTCATCGGATCGCTCCTCTTCGGGTTCGTCTCATCGATTCAGCTCCGTCGCAGCCCGGCGGCGATGACGGCGAGGATCTCGGCCGTCGTCTCGCCCGGGTTGTGGAGGTTGTGGGGAAGGTCTGCATCGAAGGTGGCGCTGTCGCCGGCACCGAGCGGATACGGCTCGCCGTCGACGGTCAGCACGAGGTCGCCGGCGAGGACGACGACGGTCTCGCGGCTGCCCGGCTCGTGGATCGGCGGATCGTCCTCGCCCCCGGTCCCGCGGCCGGCGGCGATCCGGTGCCTGGAGACGTCGGCGCGCTGGCCCGGCAGCGGCGGCGTCAGCTCCTCGATCTCGTGCCCGGGGCGGCTGCTCCGCCGGCCCGAGCCGGATCGGATGACGACGACGTGGCGGCCCTCGTCGAGCCGGAGGAGCTGCGAGAGCGTCAGCTCGAGGCCGTCGGCGATCCGCGCCGCGACGGCCAGCGTCGGGCTGCTCTCGCCGCGCTCGACCTGCGAGAGGGTCGCGGCGCCGACGCCGCTGCGCTCGGCGAGGTCACGCAGCGACAGCCCCATGCCTTCGCGCAGGGCCTTGACCCGCCCGCCGATCGCTACCGGGTCGATCGCCGCATGCTCAGCGGGTGCTGTGGCGGTGACTGCCATCGCTGTACGGTATCACAGACATACGTCCGTGATTACGTCGTTCAGCGCGTCTGCGTCGTCGGGCGGATCAGCATCTCGTTGATGCTGACGTGCGGAGGCTGGGTCACCGCGAAGGTGATCGCACGCGCGATGTCGTCGGCGTCGAGGACGCGCTCGACCTTCTCCATCGCCTTCTTCATCCCGGCGACGACCGCCGGATGCTCGTTGTGCCCCTGCAGCTCGGTATCGACCCAACCCGGCTCGATCGCGGTGACCCGGACGCCCGCGCGTCCGCACTCCTGCCGGAGCGCCTCCGAGAAGCCCACCACCCCCCACTTCGTCATGTTGTAGACGCCGCTCCCGAACGAGGCGGTCCGGCCCGCCACCGAGGAGACGTTGACGATGTCGCCGCTCCCCGCCGCTCCCATGATCGGCAGCGCCGCGTGGGTGCAATAGAGGAGCCCGAGCAGGTTCACCTCGATCATCTGCCGCCATTGGTCCGTCGGCGCGCCGGCGACCGGCCCGAGCAGCATCACTCCGGCGTTGTTGACGAGGACGTCGAGGCCGCCGAGCTCCTCGTTCGCCTGCGCCACGAATGAGTTCGCCTGCTCCTCGTCGGTGACGTCGGTCGCGACCGCAAGCGCCCTGCCGCCGCCCCCCTCGATCCGGCTCGCGAGGTCCGCGACCCGGTCCTCGCGGCGGGCCGCCAGCGCTACAGCGGCCCCTTCGGCCGCCAGCGCAAGGGCAGTCGCCTCACCGATTCCCGACGAGGCACCGGTGATCGCGGCGACCTTTCCTTCGAGCGCGGGCATTCGCGGAGTCTATTCCGCTGTTGACGGCGAGCCGACCGAAGCGGACGGGCGCAGCCCGGAGCATTCGGTCGGGGTCATCTCACGGGCCCGGCGGGAACGGCGACGCCGACGCGGCGTCGGCGGCCACCGACTCGGCCTCGCGGACCGCGGCGCCGTCGAGCGCGTTGGCGAGGGCGCGGACGTAGGCCTGCGCCGAGGCCTCGATGATGTCTGTCGAGACCCCCTGGCCGCTGGCCAGCCGGCCATGAGCGCGGAGCATCACCGTGACCTCGCCGAGCGCGTCGTCGCCCTCGCCGACGGCGGCGACGAGGTACTGGCTGAGCTCGCAGCGGGTGTCGACGGCCGCCTGGATCGCGCCGAAGACGGCATCGACCGGCCCGTCGCCGCCCGCTTCGCCGCCGACCTCCTCGCCGGAGGGGGTCGTGATGCCGACGCGGGCCAGCGGATCGCGCCGGGTACCGGCCTCGACCTCGAACCAGGCGAGCTCGTAACGCTGCGACGCCTCCCGCATCTCGTCGGAGACGATCGCCTCGAGGTCGAGCGCGGTGACCTGCTTCTTCTTGTCCGCGAGCTCCTTGAACCGCTTGAACGCCTGGTTCAGCGCGTTGCCCTCGACGACGAAGCCGAGCTGCTCGAGCGCGTCCTTGAGCGCGTGACGGCCGGAATGCTTGCCGAGGACGATCTGGTTCGAGTCGAGCCCGACGTCGCGGGCATCCATGATCTCGAACGTGGTCCGCTCCTTGAGGACGCCGTCCTGGTGGATCCCCGACTCGTGCGCGAACGCGTTGCGCCCGACGATCGCCTTGTTCGGCTGGACGACGTAGCCGGTGAACCGGGAGACCATCCGGCTCGTCCGCGCGAGCTCGGTCGACTCGATCGCGGTGTCGAAGCCGTGATCGTGACGACGGGTCCGCAGCAGCATCACGATCTCCTCGAGCGAGCAGTTGCCGGCGCGCTCGCCGATGCCGTTGACGGCGCACTCGACCTGCCGGGCACCGGCCTGGATGCCGGCGAACGAGTTGGCGACCGCGAGGCCGAGGTCGTCGTGACAGTGGACCGAGAGGCGTACGTCGCGGAGCTCGGGCAGCAGCTCGTAGAGGCGCCGCAGGTAAGCGGTGTACTCGTCCGGCGTCGTGTAGCCGACGGTGTCGGGGACGTTGATCACCCCGGCGCCCTCGGCGATCGCGATCCCGCAGACCTCGGCCGTGAACTCGACGTCCGCCCGCGTCGCGTCCATCGGCGAGAACTCGACGTCCGCGCAGAGCTCGCGGGCATGGGCGACCGCCGCCCGGGCCTGGCCGCGAACGTCGTCGCGGTCGGTCCGGAGCTGATGCTCGATGTGGATGTCGGAGGTCGAGATGAAGGTGTGGATTCGCGGTCGCTCGGCATCCTTGATTGCGCCCCAGGCGGCATCGATGTCGCCCTTCTGTGTGCGGGCCAGCCCGCAGACGACGGGGCCCGAGACGGTCCGGGCAATCGCTTCGACGGCCTCGAAGTCGCCGGGCGAGGTGATCGGGAACCCGGCCTCGATCACATCGACCCCGAGCCGCGCGAGCTGGCTCGCGATCTCGACCTTCTCCTGGGTGTTCAGCGAGATCCCCGGCGACTGCTCGCCGTCCCGCAGCGTCGTGTCGAAGATCTCGACCCGCTCTGCTCCGTCCCCTTCGCCTCCTTCGGAGGCGGCTCGATCAGCACTCATCAGCTGACTCCTTCTCTCTCGTTCGTCGGATTCCCTTGTCTCTTGCGGCTGTCGCGCCGCCCAGCGCTATTCCCCCCGGAGGGGGAGGAGAAGGAGAAGCGCGAGGCTGGTCGGCCGGAGGGTCATCCGGCAGGGACTCTAGCGGAGACGGGGAAACCTGCAACCACCACGGAAGCTGCTTTCCCATGAACCGCGACAAGACCGATTCCCGGACCGTGTTCAGGATCGTCGCCGTGGCGATCGCGACGGCGGCCGCGGCTGCGCTGCTCGCGCTCGTCGTCATCAAGATCGACACGACCATCCGCTGGTTCGTGACGGCGGTCTTCCTGGCGCTCGTGCTCGCGCCGGCGGTCGAGCTGATCCAGCGGATCCGGATCCGCGGCCGCAAGCCGCCCCGGTGGGCGGCGATCTCGGTCACGTTCATCGCCGCATTCGTCGCCCTCGGCTTCCTGGTCCTCAACGTGATCCCGCCGATGGTCGACGAGGTCGAGCAGGTCGGCAGCCTCGGCCCGCAGTACGTTCACGACGCCCAGCAGTGGGCCAACGACAGCGAGGAGTTCCGCGGCCTCAACCAGCAGTACCACCTGACCGACACCCTGAAGTCGCAGGCGGCGGAGCTGCCGAGCCATTTCTCGAGCGCCGCCGGCGAGCTCGAGTCGTTCACGGTCAGCCTCCTCAAGCACCTCGTCAGCGCGATCACCGTCCTCGTCCTCGCCTTCTTCCTGCTCCTCGAGGGACCGGGACTGCTGAACCGGCTCCTCGCCTGGATCGGCGGTGAGCGGGAGCGGCGCGGCCACGAGATCGCGGCCGGCATCTACGGCGTCGTGCGCGGCTACGTGACCGTGAACCTGTCGCTCGCGGTTGCTGCCGGGCTCTTCACCTGGGGCATGCTCGAGCTGCTCGGCGTCGATCTCGCCGTGCCGCTCGCGATCCTCGTCGCGCTCTTCGACCTCGTGCCGCTCATCGGCCTGACGATCGGCGGCCTCGTCGTCGCCGCCGTCGCGGCCCTCCATTCCTTCCCGGACGCGATGATCGTCTGGATCCTCGCCTTCGTCGCCTACCAGCAGATCCAGGACCGGGTCGTCCAGCCGCTGCTGTACGGACGGGCCGTCAAGGTCAACCCGCTGATCGCGATCCTCGTCCTCTTCGCGGGAGCGCAGATCGCCGGAATCCTCGGGGCGCTGATCGCGATCCCGGTCGCCGCCTCGATCGCGGTCGTCTTCAAGGTGCTGCAGCCGCCGCGGCCCGCCGACACCGCGGCGGGCGACGAGGCCGGCGACGTCACCGCCGAGGCCCGGACTCAGCCCGCCTGACCATCCCCCGTTCGCGGCGAGTGGTCAGCACTCCCCGTGCCCGGCGAGTGCCGCCGCAGCGACTCGCGGACGTGGCGCATCGAGGGGACGTGCGGGGGCTCGAGCATCCGCCGCCCCTCGAACCGCTGCCGCGCCCGCTCCCGCTTCTTCTCGCTGCGGTAGAAGAGCCGCGCCCACGGCGACGTCGGACGGCCGAGCCGCAGCGCCCCGATCATCGACAGGAACGGCACGACGAGCCCGAGCAGGGCGATGCCGAACTTCTCCTTGGCGCAGTTGACGAGCGCGAAGACGAGGCCGCCGATGCCGATGAAGCCGATGATCGCGTGGACGGCGATCGCGACGTCGTCGGCGGCATCGACCCAGATCGTGAAGCCGAGGACGCCGAAGCTCGCGACGATGCCGGCGACGATCACAGCGTCGATCGACTTCCGCCCGTCGGCCGACCAGTAGACGTCCTTGAGCTCGAGCCAGAGCGCGAACTCGTCGAGTGTCAGGCCGGTGCCGATGCCGAAGGCGGCGGCGACGATCTCACGGCCCGGCGGCTCAGGGTGAACGACGATGCCGATCCAGCCGGCGATCATCAGGAGCAGGATCCCCCAGACGAGATGGTGGATGTGGGTGCCGCCAACCTCGACGTTGCCGGGCCACCAGCTCACCTGGGCGCGGATCATGTGCGCGCTCGTCCGGATGAACGCGAAGGTTCCCAGGAAGAAGATCAGGTAGATGAAGGCGGGCAGCTTTCCGGCGTCGACGATGTGCTCGTCGAAGAAGCTGCCGATCGACGCCGCGGCGACAGCGGCCGTCACGGCACGAGGACCACCTTGCCGACGTTACGGCGCTCGTGGATGTAGCGATGAGCCGCTGCCGCTTCCTCGAACGGGAAGGAAGCGGCAACGACCGGCTCGAGCCGCCCGGCGGCGAGGTCGTCGGCAAGCGGGGCGACCACGCGGTCGAGGCTGCCCTCGCGGTCCCACCAGTGGAGCATGTTGAGCCCGAAGACCCCTTTGTTCTCGTTCATGATCGCCATGCTCTTCCACCACGGCATCGTCGCCGTGGTCATCCTCACGAGCCCCTTCACCGCCGCCGCGATGTCCCTGCCCTCGCCGCTTTGGATCTCGCTGAGCCCGTAGCAGATGAGCCTGCCGCCGGGCCGGAGGAGCCGGTAGTCCTTGCGGAAGCTCGTCGGGCCGATCGCGTCGAAGGCGATGTCGATCCCCTCGCCGTCGGTCAGGCGCAGCACCTCGGCCTCGAAGTCGGTCGTCCGGTAGTCGATCGCGTGGGCGACGCCCTGTGCCCTGATCGCGTCGTGCTTGGCCGCCGACGCGGTCCCGAAGACCTCGGCGCCGCGAGCGGCGGCGATCTGCGTGGCGGCGATCCCGACCCCGCCCGCGGCCGCGTGGACGAGCAGCCGGTCGCCCTCGCGGAGCCCGCCCATCAGGACGACGCCGGCGTAGGCGGTCCCGTAGTTGACCGGGACGGCGGCGCCCTGCTCGAAGCTCATCCCCGCCGGCAGCGGCAGGACGTCCCGCGCGGCGACCGTGCAGAGCTCGGCGTGGCCTCCGAACCGCGTCCCCGCCATCACCCGGTCGCCCGGCGCCCACGACTCCACCCCCTCCCCCACCGACTCGACGATCCCGGCGACCTCGTAGCCGACGACCGACGGCAGCGGCGGAGCGTCCGGGTAGAGGCCCGACCGCGCCATCAGATCGGCGAAGTTGATCCCGGCCGCACGAACCTCGATCCGGACCCGGCCCGGCTCGACCGCTGGGTCCGGCAGCTCCCTCACCGCCAGCACCTCCGGCCCCCCGTGGCGGCTGATCACGACCGCGCGCATGGAGGGAACCTATCGGCTCACTCACGAGGTGAACTGCAAATCAGGTACCGCACAGAGCCCAAATCTGCAGTTCAGTCCTGGACCGACGGCGCGCCTAGAAGTCCACGGCCTTGCCGCGGTGAAAGTCGTCGCGGCCGGTGATCTCTTCGACGACCTCGGGCGGGACCGGCGCGTCGGTCGTCAGCGCCATGACCGCCTCGGGTGCATCGTTCTCGGCGCCGACCGCAGCCGAGACGATGTTCGCCCCGTGCTCGCCGAAGGTCGAGCCGACGAGGCCGATCATCCCCGGCTTGTCGTCGTAGCGGAAGACTGCGATGTGGTCCGCGAAGGGGAGGTAGAAGTCCTGGCCCCAGGCGCGGACGAGATAGGGGTCGTTGCGAGGCCCGACGCCGGTCCCCGCGACCTCGACCGTCTCGCCGCCCGAGTCGATCCGGACGGTGATCAGCTCGGTGAAGTCGGGCGAGACCGTGTCGGTGGTCTCGACGAGATCGATGCCGCGGTCCTCGGCGACGGTCGGCGCGTTGACGAGGTTGACCGGCTCCTCGGTGTGGCCGGAGAGCAGGCCGACCAGGGTCGCGATCCCGAGCAGTCGGGTGTCGTGCTCGGCGAGGCGGCCGCGGACCTCGACCTCGACCCGGTCGACGGAGCCGTTGCCGAGTCCCTGAGCGAGATGGCCGAGCTTCTCGCAGAGCGGGACGAACGGGGCCAGCACCTCCATCGTCTCCGGCCGGACCGCGGTGATGTTCACGGCGTTGGTGACGACGCCGCCGGTCAGCGCCGCCGAGACCTGCTCGGCGGTGACGATGCCGGCCCGGTCCTGCGCCTCGGCGGTCGAGGCGCCGAGATGGGGCGTGACGACGACGTCGTCGCGGCCGAAGAGCGGATGTTCGGTCATCGGCTCGGCCGGGAAGACGTCGAGCGCGGCGCCGGCCACCTTGCCCGTGTCGAGCGCCTCGCGGAGCGCGTCGAGGTCGATCAGCTCGCCGCGGGCGCAGTTGACGATCCGGACGTCGGCTTTCATCTTCACGAGCGCCTCGGCGTCGATCCAGTCGATCGTCTCCGGCGTCTTCGGGAGGTGGATCGTGACCAGGTCGGCGCGGGCGTAGAGCTCATCGATCTCGACGCCCTCGACTCCGAGCTCGCGGAACCGATCGGGGGCGACGAACTTGTCGAAGGCGAGGACGTCCATGTCGAAGGCCAGGGCGCGCCGGGCGACGAGCTGGCCGATCCGGCCGAAGCCGATCACGCCGAGGGTCTTGCCGTAGAGCTCGTGGCCGCCGAAGCGCGAGCGCGCCCACTCGCCGTCGGCGAGCGTGGCGTGGGCCTGGGGGACGTTCCGGAACAGCGCCAGCGCCAGCGCCAGCGTGTGCTCGGCGGCCGCGACCGAGTTCGACTCCGGCGCGTTGGCGACGATGATCCCGCGCTTCGTCGCCGCATCGATGTCGACGTTGTCGACGCCGGTGCCGGCCCGGCCGATCGCGCGCAGCCGCGTCGCCTTGCCGATCAGCTCGGCTGTCATCTTCGTCGCCGATCGGATCAGGATCGCGTCGAACTCGCCGATCCGGGCCTCGAGCTCGCCCTCGGGCCAGTCGGTGCCGACCTCGACGTCGAATCGCTCGCGGAGCAGGTCCACTCCGGCCTCGGCGATCTTCTCCTTGACGAGGACCTTCGGCCTGTCCTCCGTCACGCCCGGACTCCGTCGTGGTTTTCGATCAACCAGTCGATCGAGGCCGTGAGAGCCTGCAGGTCCGAGGTCTCGATCCCGGGGAACATGCCGATCCGCAGCTGGTTGCGGCCGAGCTTCCGGTATGGCTCGGTATCGACGATCCCGTTCTCCCGCAGCGCCGCGGCGACGGCCGCGGCGTCGACCGCCGCGGAGAAGTCGATCGTGGCCACCACCGCAGAGCGCTTCGCCGGGTCGGAGACGAACGGGCTCGCGAGCTCGGATCGCTCCGCCCAGCCGTAGACGTGATCGGCATTGGCGCGGGAACGACCGACGGACCAGTCGAGGCCGCCGTTGGCCAGCATCCAGTCGAGCTGATCGGACAGCAGGATCAGCGTGGCGAGTGCCGGCGTGTTGTAGGTCTGGTCCTTGCGCGAGTTCTCGAGCGCAGTCGTCAGCGAGAGGAACTGCGGCTGCCAGCGCCCGGCGACCCCGTCGAGCTCACCGAGCCGCTCGATCGCCGCCGGACTGAGCAGCGCCAGCCACAGGCCCCCTTCCGAGCCGAAGCCCTTCTGCGGCGCGAAGTAGTAGGCGTCGGCCTCGGCGACGTCGACCGCGAGGCCTCCGGCGCCGGAGGTGGCGTCGATGAGGACGAGCGCACCGTCCGCCCCCGGCGGTCGGACGACCGGCACCGCGACGCCGGTCGAAGTCTCATTGTGGGCCCAGGCGATGACGTCGGCGGCAGGATCGGCGCGCGGCTCGGGGGCATCGCCGGGCTCCGCCTCGACCAGGATCGGGTCGGTGAGGAACGGCGCGGCCGCCGCCACCTTGGCGAACTTCGCGGAGAACTCCCCGTAGGCGAGGTGCAGAGAGCGCTCGCGGATCAGGCAGGCCGCGGCGGCGTCCCAGAAGGCGGTGGTGCCGCCGTTCCCGAGCACCACCTCGTAGCCGTCCGGGGCCGCGAAGAGCTCGGCGATCCCGGTCCGCACGCGGCCGACGAGCTCGCGAACCGGTGCCTGGCGGTGCGAGGTCCCGAGCAGCGCACCCGCCCCGGCGAGCCGCTCGAGGGCATCTGGACGGACCTTCGAGGGGCCGCAGCCGAACCGGCCGTCGGCCGGCTTGAGCTCGTCCGGGATCCGGACCACGGTGCTGTTTGCGTCAGCCATGGGCCGCGACAGGTTACGACCTCGCCCCGTCGCCGTTCGTCTGCCCTGCGCCACGAACCGCGAACGGTCCGGCCCCACGCATATATTCCCGCCCGCAAGCAGCAGCTAAGAAGGGACTCGAACCATGAACCCGATCCGCTTCGACGCGGACTACGACGAGGACAGGAACCGCCTGACGGTCTTCTTCCGGTTGATCGTCGCCATCCCCTGGTACATCTGGCTCTCGCTCTACGGGATCGTCGCCTTCCTCGCCGCGATCGCGGCCTGGTTCGCGATGCTGTTCACGAAGCGATACCCGTCAGGTCTGTACGACTTCGTGGCCGGCTACGTGAAGCTGAGCGCGCAGGTCGGTGGCTGGGTGATGCTGATGACCGACGAGTGGCCGCCGTTCATGCCCGATCGCGACGACTATCCGATCCGGGTCGAGGTCGCGCCCCAGCAGGTCGAGTACCGGCGCGCGCAGACGTTCTTCAAGTACGTGCTCGCGTTCCCGCAGCAGTTGATCCTCTACGGGATCGGCTTCCTGATCTACGCGGCCTCGTTCGTGACCTGGTGGCGCGTCCTCTTCACCGGCAAGCAGTCGGCGACGATGCACGACGCGCTGCGGCTCTCGCTCGCCTACAGCGTCCGCGCCGGAGCGTTCCTGCTCCTCCTGACCGAGGTCCACCCGCGGCTCCTCGACCTGCCGCCGCAGTCCTACCCGGCGAATGCGCCGTCGCTGCCGGGGCCGCCGCAGATGCCGATCAACGAGGCGCCGCTGCCGGCTGCAACCGCACCGGCCGAGCCGCCGCCTCCGCCGCCTCCGGCCCAGCAGGGCTGAGGGCCGACGACGCGATCGGGCGCGGTGACGGCCGAACCGTCGCCGCGCCCGTCAGCCACGCGCGGGCTCAGAAGATCTCGTAGGCCTGCTTCGAGATCGTGAAGCCGCGGCCGGTCTCGGTGTCCCGGCAGGTCATCCCCGACTCCTCGCTCTCGCAGATCAACAGCCCCGCCCCGATCGAGCGCCCGTAGTCGAGCGCGTCTCCGGCGCCGAGCGTCGTGTCGCCGGCGCAGACGAAATCCGCCGCGCCGCCCGCGCTCATCTCGATCCCCTGTCCCCAGTCGAGGTCGCAGCTCTTCGGTGCCCGTGGCGGCTCCCAGTCGCGATCGCCGATGTCGCAGCGGACGGACTTGCGGTCGATGTAGCAGCCGATGTTCCCGGTCGGGGAGGTGAAGCCGGTCAGGTTCGTCACCGTCTCGTCGGCGCTCGGGGTCTCGCCGTCGCCGGAATCCGTCGACGTCGTCGTCTCGTTGGATGTCGTCGCCGTGCTGCCGGCGGTGGCGGTCGCGGTGCTCGACGTCGCCGTCTCGGTCACGACGACGGTCTCGTCGGCGCTCCCGCATCCGGACACGACGATCGCCGCCACGGCGATCGCGAGCAGGCTGACGAGGCCGGTCCGGGACACGGCGGCAGACTATCCGCTCGCCGTGGGACTCAGTCCTGGATCCAGGGCATCATCGAGCGGAGATCGGCGCCGACCTTTTCGATCTGCTTGCCCTGCGCCTCGGTCCGCAGCCGGTCGAAGTTCTCGCCGCCGGCGCGGTTCTCGGCGATCCACTCGCGGGCGAACTCGCCGGAGCGGATGTCGGCGAGGATCTGCCGCATCGCCTCCCGGGTCTCCTCGGTGATCACCTTCGGGCCGCGGGTCATGTCGCCGTACTCGGCGGTGTTCGAGATCGAGTGCCGCATCCCCTGAAGGCCCTTCTCGTACATCAGGTCGACGATCAGCTTCAACTCGTGGAGGCACTCGAAGTAAGCGAGGCGCGGGTCGTAGCCGGCGTCGACCAGCGTCTCGAAACCGGCCTGGACGAGCTCGCTCGTGCCGCCGCAGAGGACCGCCTGCTCACCGAAGAGGTC
>DATMCB010000017.1:0-3075 GCA_035558835.1 Solirubrobacterales bacterium | reverse complement strand
TCCCTGGTCGCCGACGACGTGGGCGTTCGTGACGACCAGCCCGCGGTCGGCGTCGTAGACCCAGCCCGTCCCCGAGCCCGCGCTGCGCTCGTCGACGCGGGTGATGATCCGCACCGTCGCGGGCCGGACCTGGGCGATGATCTCGCTCGTCGACGGCGCGGCCGGAGCCGGTTCGGGCTCGGACGAGAAAAGACCCGTAGCGGCGGCGACGACAGCGCCCGCCGCGACCAGCACGGCGACGACGGCGAGGAGCGTCGCCCGCCGCACCGACCGCTCGAGGCGGAGACGCTGGATGACGCTCGAATCGCCCGAGACCATCCGCCGGATCCGCGAGCGATCGTCGCCTGCCGCGGCGGCGGCCGGCTCGGTGGCGGTGCCGGCGAGCGGCTCGATCCGCATGCTGCTGGCGCCGATCCGCAGCGCGTCTCCCGGCGCCAGCGTGACCGGCCGCTCGATCCGGCGTCCGTTGACGAAGGTGCCGTTGCTGGAGCCGAGGTCCCCGACCTCGACCCCGCCGTCGATCTCCTGCAGGTAGGCGTGGCGCCGCGAGACCTTCGAATCGTCGAGGACGAGGTTGCAGCCCTCGTCGCGGCCGATCACGAGGCGCTCCTCGGAGCCGATCTCGAGCCGTCGCTCCGCCGCCGGGCCGGTGAGGACGATCAGCTCTGCCATCGGGTCGGTCCTAGGTGACGAGCTGGCGCCAGGCATTGACCGAGCGCCCTACCGGGACGTCCGTTGCCTCGGTCGCCAGGTAGGCGACCTTGAGCTGCTTGTCGTCGGTCCAGAGGATCCAGTTGTAGCCGTCGCTGTCGGTGTAGCAGGCGAGGCGACCGACGATCTTCTGCGGGTCGGTCCGGTACCAGGTTCCCTTCGTGCTCCAGTTGTTGGCTCCGCAGGAGCCGGTCTCGAGATTCGCGGCGTAGCGCTTGAAGGCGGCGCTGACGTCGCGCTGGGAGTCGAACGACTCGACGTAGACGGTGAACCCGGGCGGGCCGTCGCACTGGATCCCGACCTTCGCGCCGACCTCGAAGTCCTTCTTCGCCTCCGGCTCGCAGCTGTCGCGGAACTTCTCGG
The DNA here is from genome assembly GCA_035558835.1 of Solirubrobacterales bacterium. Taxonomy (GTDB): domain Bacteria; phylum Actinomycetota; class Thermoleophilia; order Solirubrobacterales; family 70-9; genus RHKX01. The sequence goes on along the minus strand of DATMCB010000017.1, from coordinate 2,001 downwards.
GCAGGAACGTCGCCAGGTCCTCCTCCGGGGTCGTGGTCGATGTCGTGGTGCTGGTCGAGGTCGAATCACCGCCGCCGCCGATCAGCAGGGCGCCGCCGGCGATCACCGCGATCACGGCGGCGCCGGCGAGCACCGCGGCGATCGTCCGGCCGCGAGGGGCGCCCGAGCCTCCCCGCGCCGGTCGCGGTCGTGCTTCGCCGCCGGGCGCCGGAGCGGGTTCGCGCGGGCCGCCGCCGCGGTCGCCGCCGCGATCCTGGCCGCCGGGCGGGCCGCCGCCGGGCCCCGGGGTGGCCGCGACCATCGGCTGCCCGGATGGCTCAGGCTCCGGCGCCGGCTCCGACGGTGCCGGTATGTCGATCTCGGTCGCGTTCGGATCAGGCGCGGCAGGGTCGGTCGATGCGGTCGCTGCGGAGCCGGGAAGCGGCGGGATCGCGGCACCTTCGGGCGCCAGCGGGCGCTCGTTGACCGACGAATCATGTGCCGCTTTCCGCTCGAGCCTGGCGGCGCCGAGGGCGATCACGGACTTCGGGTCGTCGAGGTGCTCGGGGAGCACGCCGAGACGCTCCTGGATCAGCCGCCCGACGAGCGGGATCCTGCTCGAGCCTCCGGCCAGGTAGATCGCGGCCAGATCGGAAGTCTGCAGGCCGGCGGCGAGGATCGTCCGCTCGAGCTCGGCGACGGTCCCGCGCAGGGTCGGCGCGACCAACCGCTCGAAGTCGGCGACGTTGGCCTCGAGCTCCTGATCGACAGGCGGCGGCATGTAGAACTCGTATTGCGGGCTGCGGGAGAGGCCCTCCTTCGCCCGCCGCGCGTGACGCAGCAGCTCCCGGTTCGCCTGCGCCCATGCGCGGTCCTGCTTCGCATCGGCTTCGCGGAGCCGCTCCCAGACCTCGCCGGGAAGCTGGTCGCCGAGGTGACGGTAGAGGAGGTCGTCGAAGTCCTCGCCGCCGAGCTCCTCGTCGCCGCCGGTCCTTCCGACGACCTCGAACGAGTCGCCGTGACGCTTCAGGACCGCCGTGTCGAGGGTGCCCCCGCCGAGGTCGTAGACGGCGACGTGCTCGCCCTCGGAGAGCCGCTCGCTGGCGAAGTGGACGGCGGCGGCGACCGGCTCGGGGACGAAGACCGGATCGCCCAGCCCGGCCATCGTCGCCGCCTGGCCGAGCTTCGCGAGCCGGGTCCGCTGCCAACGGGCCGGGTGGGTGAGCCTGATCTCGGCCGGCGGCTCGCCGCCGCTCAGCGCCATCGCTTCGTTGTGGACCTCGCGGAGGATCGCGGCGATGATCTCGACCGGCCGCAGCTGCTTGTCGCCGAGTTGGATGAACTCCTCGCCGAGGCGGCTCTTCGGTGCCCGCTCCAGGCACCACGGTGCGAGCGCCGAGAGCTCGTCGGCCTCGACGCCGAGGACCAGCCGCCCGGTCCCGGAAGCGCCTGTCCCCTCCCGCCAGAACGCGAGCGAGGGCATCCGCGGCCCGCCCTGGAGCTGAATCGTCTCGACGCGGTCACCGACGCGGCGCGCGGCAGCAGTCGAGGTGGTTCCGACGTCGATGGCGAGGATCCAGCCGCTCAACGGCTCACCTACCGGGCTTCGACGCAGCGGCCGCCGCGCGGGCAGCGAGGGTCCGGCCAACGAAACGTGATTCCCCCCAGGTCATTCGGGGCGACGGTACCACGACATTGCGCGGATATGCTGTGGTTCATGGGGTGGAGGGTGCAGGTGAGGTCCGGCGCGACCGACCGCCTGATCACCGTTGGTGAGGAGCTCACTATCGGTCGCGGCGTCGAGGGCGACGGCGGCCTTCCCGACGACCGGAAGGTCTCACGCCGTCACGCGCGGTTCCTGCTCGGAGCCGACGGCGTACTGCTGGTCGAGGACCTGCGCTCTGCGAACGGCACGAGCGTCAACGGAGTCGCGCTCGAGCCCGGCTCCCCCCGCGAGCTGCGTGCCGGAGACGTCGTCGCCGCCGGCAACACCACCTTCGAGGTTCGCGGTCCAGATGGCGC
>DATMCB010000016.1:0-5901 GCA_035558835.1 Solirubrobacterales bacterium | reverse complement strand
CGACTACGGGCGGCTGCTCGCCTACGTCTACGTCGGCGACCGCTTCGTCAACGCCGCGCTCGTCCGCGAGGGCTATGCCCGCACGCTCGAGATCCCGCCCAACACGTCGCGGGCCGACCAGCTCGCCACGCTCGAGCAGCGCGCCGGCGAGCATGGCCTCGGCCTCTGGGGCGCCTGTTGACGCCAACGCGATTCGCGTCCCGTCTTAGCAACAGCTAATATTCCCGTTCGTGCCAACCGAGACCCCCATCGCCGCTGCCGCGGCACAGGCGGATCCGATTCCCTCGACTGAAACCCCCGCCGCTCCCCGGATGGAGCGGAGCCTCGATCAGTTCGAGGAGGCCTTCGAGCGCGCCCAGCGGGTCGACGAGCGGCGCCGCGTCGAGCTGCGCCGCCGCGCCGCGAACCGCTCCCGGGCCCGGGACATCGTCAAGACCGAGAAGCGCGGACGCGTCCGCTTCAGCGTCCTCGCGATCTGCCTGACGGCGACCGTCGTCGTCGTCACGGTCGTGATGTTCGAGACGCTCGCCTGGCTCGTCGGCGGCTGAGCCGCTTCAGTCCGCTAGCTCGTCTGGTCCTTGGGGGGCGCCGTCCGGCGCTGGGCGGGACGCTCGTCGTTGTCGAGGACCTCGCGGCGGAAGACGGCGATGTCGCGCGGCGCCTCGATCCCGATCCGGACCTTGTCCCCGGAGACGGACAGGACGGTGATCTCGATGTCATCGCCGATCACGATGCTCTGATTGGTCTTCCGAGTCAGTACGAGCATGGCCGCCCGGACCTCGGGCCGGGCTGGAACGGCAGGGTGCACGGTCGTCCCCCCGCGACAAGCGGTTGGCCCGACCTTAGCGAAACCGGATTCGTGCGTCCACACGCATCCGGGCTGTCATGGGAGCTCGGGTGCTCTTGGATAGACTCACGCGCCGGATGGCAGGCAAGCCGCTGAGATCGCAGCTGAACCAGATCCGCGCCTGGGTGCGCGAGGGGCGCACCGATGCCTGGATCGCCCACCAGCTCGACATCTCCGCCTCCGAGCTCCGCGAGTTCCGCCGCCGCCACGACCTCACCCCCGACTCCGACCCCGACACCTCCGACGACCTCCGCGACGAGATCGAGGCCGAGGTCGAGGCCGCGACCCTGAGCGCCGCCGAGGCGGCCGAGGAGAGCGACGAGGAGGTCGAGGACGACGAGGATCGCGACGACGAGGAGGAGGAAGAGGAGGAGCGTCCCCGCCGCCGCCGGCGCCGTCGCGGCGGCCGCGGCCGGCGCCGCGGAGGCGCCAACGCGATCGAGGGCACCTTCGACCACGGCGAGGACGAGGGTTACGGCCTCTGGCTCGACCCGGCGGTCAAGGACAACCCGGTCTACGCCGAGAACTGGTCGGGCCACCGCGCCGTCCGGGTCACGATCGAGCCCGATCAGATCACGATCAGGCGCGCCGGCGGCGACGCCGACTAGCCGCCGCCGTCCGGCCCTCTCAGTCCGAGCTGCCGTTCCAGACGGGCTGCTCGGCACGCCGCAGCGCCGTGAGCACGTGCTCGAGCGTGTGCAGGTCGAACGGCTCGGCGACGCCGTCGTTGATCAGCTTCTTGCCCATCTGGTCGCGGGCCGCGATCGGCGCCTGCGCGAACAGGTAGGCCCCGATCTGGGCGTCGCGGGTGGGGTCGTCGCGGCGGGCGTAGCCGTCGGGGACGCCCGGCGCGCCGCCCTCCTCCGCGGTCCGGCGGAGGATCTCGACGAGGACGGCGTTGGGATCGCCCGGCTCGCCGTTGCCGCCGCCGTTCCGGCGCATCGTCAGGGCCGGCTTCGCCGCCTCCTCCGCAGGCAGCCCGCGGACGACCGCCCGGCGCAGCGACTTGCGCTCACGCGGGCGCAGCGCCTCGAGGCCGGCGGCGGCCTCGAAGCCGTGGTGCGGCCGGCGCAGTCCCCTGACCATCGTCAGCAGCGCGCCGCGGTGCGCGACCGGGACGGCGCCGAGGAGCCCGCAGAGGACGAGCCAGAGCAGGATCGCCGCCGTCCCCGCGATCAGGTCGAGGACGATCCCGCCCGGGTCGATGAGGCCGTGGGCTGCCCCGACGAGGACGGCGAGCCCGCAGCAGATGAACATCTGCCGCCACGGCAGGATGATCGGGCTCCGGCCCCGCTGCGAGCGCATGAAGACATAGATGGTCGGGAGCGCGAATGCCAGCATCATCGCCACCGGCGCCGCCTTGACCCCGATCTGGTCGACGAGCAGCAGCGTCAGCCCGACGAACGCGAGCATCGCGACGACCGCGCCGATGATGAACGGCACCCGCTTGTCGGCGTACTTCACCGACTTGTTGATCATCCGGTAGACGGTCGGCGCGACGAGGCCCCCGGCGACGAGCGGGATCAACGGCGCGGCGTCGGCATAGGAGGGCGGGGCGACCCGGACCATCACCGTCGCCATCACCGTCGTCATCAGCATCGTCGCGGCGAGAACGAACGTGAAGTAGCCGAACTGGATGCCGCGGGCGTTGCCGACGCCGTACTCGTCCTCGACGGCGCGGAACATCGGCGTCTTCTGCAGCGGCCGCAGCGCCTTCCTGTAGCCGCCGGGAAGGACCGCGACGAGGAACGCCGCCCGCGAGGCGAGGTGGTAGGTGCCGAGCTCGGCATGGTCGACGAAGCGGGAGAGGATGAAGATGTCGGCGTAGCCGACGACCCACATCGAGAGGACGAGCGGGACCCGGATCGCCCCCTTCTTGTAGATCGCGATCGCCTCGCGCCAGTCCCAGCAGAGCTCCCAGCTGCCGCGGAGGACGACCAGCGACAACAGCAGCGCCAGCCCGGTCCCGATCGCCTGCCCGGCGATCGCGCCGGTGATCCCCTCGCCGGCGATCAGCAACGGGACGACGGCGGCGAGGATGAAGATCGGCTTGGCGACCTCGACCGCGACGTATGCCTTCGGCCGCCGCTCGATCCAGATCGCGATCGAGGAGACACGATAGAGCGCCGCGGTCCCGCCCGCCAGCGCCGCGTACATGACGAGGCTCGAGTCGGCGTCGCCGAGCAGGTAGTGCGAGATCTGGTCGGCGAAGACGATCGAGAGTCCGGTGCCGATGATCGAGACGAAGGTGATCGTGACCAGCCCGGTCCCGAGGCTGCGCCGCGGCGAGGTCGCGAGCTCGTCGTCGTCGTCATCATCGTCGTCGTCGTCGTCCTCGTCGTCGCCGCCGAAGGTCCGCTTCAGCGTTCCCTGCTTGCTGGCGAGCGTGAACAGGATCGTCAGCAGCCCCGAGTAGAACATCAGCAGGCCGAGCTGGCCGAACTCGCCGGGCTCGGAGAAGTTGGCGATGACGATCGTCGACGCGAACGTGACCGCGTTGCCGAGCAACATCCCGATCCCGTGGATGCCCGAGTAGCGGAGCACCTGGGTGCCGAGCGCCGCACCGGTGCCGCCGCCCTTGTCCGGTCGCTTCGGCCCGCCCTCCCCCTTGCGGCGCTTCCGCTGATTCCGGTTCTTCCGGTCGCTGCCGCCGCGCGGGCTCAAACCGACCAGTGGTCGAACGACCTCCCGGTCTGCGCGCGCAACCGGTCGGCGTCCTCGTGGAGGACCTCGAGGACCTCGGGGCCGAGGGCCGCGGCGATGCCGGTGGGCCTCTCGATCGGCTTCGAGAGCGGCAGGGCGACGTCGAGCGCGAGCCAGGCGCGGCGCGGGATCCGGCGGCCGAAGCGGGTCCGGCTCATCCGCTGCACCCGCATGCCGAGGCGGGTCGCGCGCTTCTTGCGCGAGGTCGAGTGGCGGACCTGCTCGAACTTCGGATGCTGAAAGGAGGAATCGACGCCGGCGAACTCGAACAGCCGGCGCAGGGTCGCCATCCGGTCGTCACGGAGATCGCGCTGGTCGAGGACGAGGATCTGCTCCTCGTCGAAGAGCGCGAGGTAGCGCTGGAGCTGCATGAAGTACTTGCTGCGGGTCACGTACGAGGTGTTCGGGTGCAGCAGCGTCGCCCGCAGATCGCCCTTCTCGCGCCGCTTCGCGTAATTGTGGACGAAGTGAGCGGTGATCCGCTCGATCGGGTCGCGGACGATGTAGACGAGGCGGACGTCGGGGACGACCGCGGCGATCCGCTCGGGCACGCCGAGATGCTGCGGGTAGGCGGTGTAGTTCGGGGACGCCTCGCCACGACAGCGCGCCGCCGGGTCGAAGTGGCGCGAGTACCACTCGAGGCCGCGCGGCAGGTTGCGCTCGGCGATGAAGTAGTTGAGCTCCTTCGGGGTCGACATCGAGACTTCGGGGTGGAGGCTGAGGTAGTAGTGCAGGCCGCTGGTGCCGCACTTCTGGGCGCCGATCACGATCAGGTTGGGCAGCGTGAGATCGCGCGTCCCGCTGCCGGATCGCGCTCGGGAGAGCGTCTCACGGGCGCCGTCTTCCCCGGTGACGGCTGCCGCTTCAGTCGGGGCCGGAGCCTCCATAGGCCCCTCCGAGGATACCGGTGGCCCGGTCACGATCCTGGATGCGGGCCCTCATCCGGCCCTGCGCTCAGATCGAGCAGCTCGGCACCGTGGCCACCGATCGAGACCGCTCGGAGCGGGCTGCGGCCGGCGAGCAGGACGCGGAGGCGGGCGCGGAGGTCGGAGACCGACGTGACTGTCGCCTCGCCCGGCCGCGGGTAGGCGGGGAGGAGCTCGAAGCCGACGCCGAGCTCGCGCAGCTCCGCGAACGCGGTCGAGTCGGTGAGGACGAGGACACGCTTCGGCGGCAGCTCGCCGATCGCGGCGCGGAGCCGCTCGGCCAGCTCGCCAGCGGGGACGTCCATCGCGAGCACGGCGAGATACGGTCGACGGCGCTCCGGATGGCGAGCGAGATCGCGAGCGCCGAGCGCGGCGACGAGCGGCAGCGACGGGCCGACCCGGTGGCTCGAGAGCCGCAGCCAGCGGTTGAAGCGGCCGCGGTCGCGTACGGCGGGCGCGGGACGGCCGCCGGCGAGCATCGCGGTGACGAGATCGGCGGCATCGCCGGCGCCGTTGCCGGGCCAGACGCGCTCGCAGCCGGCCGCGAGCGCCGCGGCGCGATCGGCGTCGGCGAGCTCGGTGAGGCGCTCCTCTAACGCCGGATCGCCGGCCCCCTCGACGGCCAGCGCCGCCCCCGCATCGGCCGCCCAGCGCGCCCGCGCTGCCTGGTCGTCGGTGTTCCGCGCCATCGGCACGAACAGGGTCGGGACCGCGAAGGCGATCAGCTCGTGGCAGGAGTTGTAGCCGGCGGCGGCGACCGCGACGTCGAAGGCCGCGAAGTAGCGGCTCATCGGGAAGGTCGCCTCGAGCTGGACGACGCCGTCGGGGAGCCGGAGCGAGGCCGCGAGGCTCGAGCGCAGCGCCGCCACCTGCAGCCCCGGGACCGCGGTCAGCGTCTCGAGGGTGCGGGCGACGGCACGATCGAACTCGCCGCCCTGCCCGAGCGACACGAGCGCGGTGCGGCGGGCCGGGTCGAGGCCGAGCTCGGCGGCGGCCTGCCCGCGAGGCAGCAGCTCGGCGCGGTCGAGGAGCACGATCGGCCGGATCCGGCGCGCTTCGCGGCGGTGCGGCACCGTCGGACCGGGATCGTCCGCCTCGGCGAGCTCGCCGGGCTCGAGCACCGCGTCGAAGGCGCCGACGCGGCGGAGCGGCGCCGTCGCGCTGCCGGACCGCCACATCGCCCGCCGGCACCAGATCGACGGCGGCGCGCCGCGGGCGCTGAGCAGGTGGGTCAGCGCCCGGTAGGGATGGACGCCGTCGAAGACGACGAGGTCGGGCTCGCGCTCGGCGAGGATCTGCTCGAGCATCGCTCCGAGCCGGAGGTTCCAGGCCCGGTCGGTGCCGGAGGCGGGAAGGCGGTAGGAGGCGAGATAGTCGACGTCCCAGCCCTCGGCGGCGACTACGGGCGCAGCGGCGGAGAGGGTG
>DATMCB010000015.1:0-2140 GCA_035558835.1 Solirubrobacterales bacterium | reverse complement strand
CGAAGCCGAACGGCACCAGCTTGGTGATGATCTGCTGCGCCGGAGCATCGAGGTCGTCCCGGAGCTCGGGGACCCAGGGGAGGAAGAGGACGGCGGCGGCGACGCTGGCGATCAGCGCCGGCCTGCGGGCGTCGGGCCGGAAGACGAGCACCCAGACGAGCTGCGCCGCGAGCACGTAGACGACGGTGTAGTGCGTGTACATCGCCGCCGCGACCAGGATCGCGTAGGCGACCCACCAGGCGGTCCGCGCGCGCTCGATCGCGAGCAGCAGGCTGATCGTCGAGGTGCTCGAGATCAGCACCGCCAGCGAGTAGGCGCGAAGCTCGATCGAGTACCAGATCATGATCGGGCTGAGCGCGACGAGGGCGGCTGCCAGCAGTGCCGGGCCCCTGCCGATCGTCCGATCGCCGATCACGAAGACCGCCGGGATCGTGAGGATCCCGGCCGCGACCGCGGGGATCCGGACGACCGCCGCCGAGTCGCTCACGTGCGCCGACAACCAGGCGAGGATCGTGAAAAGCGGCGGCGTCACCTCCTGGATGCCGCGGACGTAGTCGATCATCCCGCCGAAGTCGAACCTCGTCGCCTCGAGGTAGCTCCAGAGCTCGTCGGCGACGAGGCTCTGATCGATCTGGACGAGCCGGAGGACGGCGCCGGCGAGAACGATCAGCCCGAGCGGCAGCAGATACCGACCCGACCGAACCGAAATGCCCCCGGCACCCATGGCGGCGCGGACCATACCCGTCGCCCGCCGATAGGGTGCGTGCTGTGTCCGACAACGGCAAAAGGCGTCCGCCTCGGCCGCGGATCGAGATGCTCGGCTCGGCCGAGCCGCGAGAGGCCGCAGCGGTGATCGCGGCCGTCGAGCAGTTCCTCGCCGACACGGCTCCCGCTACCGAGCCGGCTCCCGCCACGAACCCCTGGCAACGGGCCGCCCTGGTCGAGGGCGTCAGCGCGAAGCAGGCCTTCGGGCCCGAGCGGAGGATCGCATGGCGGTCGTGAAGATCATCGAGCTCGTCGGGAGCTCGAAGGTCTCGACCGACGACGCCGCCCGCCAGGCGCTCAAGAGCGCGCAGAAGAAGCTGCGCAACATCCGCGCCGTCGACATCGTCAGCACCGGTCTACGCGGAGAGGACCTCGACGAGTACCGCGCTCACGTCAGGGTGGCGTTCGTCGTCGAGAGCTCCGAGATCGACGACGACGTCAGCTAGCTCGGGCTGCGACTGCTCAGGCCGGCGGCGTGCCCGCGACGGCCATGATCGAGACCCCCGCCGGCAGATCGCCGCGGGCCAGCAGCCGGGCCTCCGAGGCGAAGACGGCCGCAAGCGCTCGATTGACCGCGCCATCGCGGGTGAAGCGGAAGTCGGAGCGGATCTCGCGGGGCGGCCGCAGCCGGTGCGTGAGGCGGACCGTGGCGACGGCCGGGAGCAACAGCGTGTTGAAGTAGGTGGCGCGGCGCAGGCGCAGTCCACTCGCCTCGATCTTCCCGGTCAGCTCGTCGCGGACGTAGCGGCGGTAGTGGTGGCTGATCTCGTCCTGCGGGCCCCACATCCAGCGGTAGGCGGGGACGGTCGCGAGCAGGGTCCCGCCGGGCCGGAGCACCCGGGCGATCTCGGCCAGCGCGCCACGATCGTCCTCGATGTGCTCGAGGACGTCGAGCGCGGTGACGAGGTCGAGCGAGTCATCGGGCAGCGGCAGCCGGTTCGATTCGAGGAGCTCGACCCGCTCCTCGCCGCGAGCCCGGCAGAACGCGACCGCCCGCTCGTCGGCGTCGATGCCGCGGACCGTCCCGAACGCCCGCAGGTGGCCGAGCATCGTGCCGGTGCCGCAGCCGAGGTCGAGGATCTCCGGCTCGGCGCCATCCGGCCGGCTCAGCGTCTGTTGCGCGAGGACGCTGAGGATGATCCGGCGCCGGCCGACGAACCACCAGTGCCGATCCTCGATCCGGAAGTACTCCTCGTAGAAGCCCTCGTCCATGTCAGATGATCATCAGACCGGGTCGCGCTCGCCGGGCACGATCTCCCTGGCGACGACCTGCCCGGCGATCGACTCGGCCTCGGCGCGCTGGCTCTCGCTCGGCATGTAGATGCGGCGCCACATCCGCGCGATCGTCTTCAGCGTCCGGACGACGTCGCCGGGG
>DATMCB010000014.1:0-6442 GCA_035558835.1 Solirubrobacterales bacterium | reverse complement strand
AAGCAGGGCATTCATCAGGACTGCGAGGTCGTCAGCGGCGCCGGGGCCGGGGCCGGCGCGGGTGCCGGGGTGACCGGGGCGACCGTGGTCGGCGCCGGGTTGACCGGAACGACGACGCCCTCGCTGCTCTCGCTCTCGACGCCACTCGGCGCCGTGTCCTCCGCGCCGGTCGTGGTCGTGCTCTGTCCGGGGTGCGTTTTCGTCCCGTGCGCGAGCTGGTTGCCGAGTGCGAGGCCCCAGGCGAGGACGAAGGTGGCGGCGGCGCCGGCGACGACCGAGCGCCGGATCAGGCTGATCCGCCGGGCGCGCTCGGCGAGCCGCGCGAGCGCGATCCGCCGCCGCCGCTCGGCCTCCGGCGTCATGCCGCCACCGCCGCCTGGCCGGTCTCGGACAGATCGCCGACCTCGACGACATCGCCTCCGTCGAGGACGAGCAGCCCGCCGTCGGGGAGCCATTCGGATGCCGCGCCGGGTCCGGCGAGCAGCGCCGCCTTGGCGCGCAGTTCCGCCTCCTCGGCACTCGGCGCCAGCGCCGTCGCCTGGACGATGCCGCTGAAGCAGGGCCGGCCGCTCGCGGGATCGATCAGGTGGTGACCGGTCGAGCCGTCGCGGTTCCGCCAGCGACGCCTGCCGATGCCGCTCGTTGCGACGCCGCCCGAATGGACGGTCAGGGTCGCGACCGGCTCGCCGCCGAACGGGTCGGCGACCGAGATCGCGCGGCCGGCCCCGGCGCTGTCGCCGACGTGGATGTCGCCGGCACAATCGACCGCCAGCGTCGGCTCCCCGCGAAGCATCGCCGCCGCGGCGTCGGCGGCCCAGCCCTTCGCGACGCCGCCGCTGTCGATCTCGAGCCCGGGCGGCCGGGTGACCGTCCCCACGGCAGGGTCGATCTCGATCGCCCGCCAGCGCTCGTCGGGGTCGGGCGCGGCGGGACGGGTGGCGGGCCGGGCCGCGATGCCGGCGGCCAGGTCGCCGGGATCGCGGCCGGAGAGGGAGCCCGCGTAGCCGGCAGCGCGGAGGGCGGGGAGGATCGTCGGATCGACGAGGCCGCCGCTCCGCTCCGCGGCGCGCCGGGCGGCGCGTAGGAAGTCGAGCATCAGCGGACTGACCGGGACCGTCTCGCGCTGGTCGGCGTTGAGCCGGGAGAGCTCGCTGTCGGGGAGGAATCGCGACAGTCGCCGGTGGCAGTCGAGCAGGAACCGGGCGGCCGCGAGCGCCCGGACCGGCGCCGCGGCGGTGTCGGTCACGGCAACCCGGCAGCGCGCGCCGAAGCAGTCGAGGCTGAGGACGTGCTCGTCGTGCATGGCCGGCGAAGGTAGGCGCGGAGCCTCAAGCCGGTTTGTGGTCGCGATGAGAGTCCGCTCATCGATCGGGCAAGATCGTCGGCCTGTCCGCTTTCGAGATCATCGCCGTCGTCGTCGCGGGCTTCGCGGCGGGGACGATCAACGCCGTCGTCGGCTCCGGCACGCTGATCACTTTTCCGGTTCTGCTCGCCATCGGCTATCCGCCGGTAGTCGCCAACGTCTCCAACAACATCGGCCTCGTCCCCGGTGCGGTCAGCGCCGCCTGGGCCTACCGGCGCGAGCTCGAGGGCTCCGCGCCGCGGCTGCGGAGGTTCGCGCCCGCGACAGCGTCGGGAGCCGTGATCGGTGCGATCCTGCTGCTGACGCTGCCGGCATCGGCCTTCAAGGCGATCGTCCCGGTGCTGATCGCGATCTCGCTCGTCCTGATCGTCTTCCAACCGCGGCTCACCGCCTGGATCGTCTCCCGGCGCCGGACCCACCGCCCGCACGGCGGGCCGCTTCTGGTCGCCGGGATCTTCGCGACCGGGATCTACGGCGGCTACTTCGGCGCCGGCCAGGGGATCCTCCTGTTCGGCCTTCTCGCCACCTCGCTCGGCGGCGATCTCCGTCACGTCAACGCGATTCGCGCCGTCCTCGCCGGGACCGCCAACCTGATCGCCGCGATCGTCTTCCTGTTCATCGCCGACATCGCCTGGCTGCCCGCGGTCCTGATCGCGGTCGGCGCGACCGTCGGCGGGCTGTTCGGGGCCGGGGTCGGCAGGCGCCTGTCGGACCCGTGGTTACGGGCGATCATCGTCGTCGTCGGCCTCGCCGCGATCGCCCAGCTCGTGCTGTGAGCAGCTATCCGGCCAGCTCGCGGACGAGCTCGCCGGCGGGGCGGATGTCATCGATCCGGTCGATGCACTCCCCGGCGTAGAGCGGCCCGGCCTCGACCAGGCTCGGCGGCCCGCCGACGGTCGCAGCCGCGGGGCCGAACAGCGGCCGGCTCGGCCGCTGCGAGGCCGCCATCCGAATCTGCACCCCGACCGGGACCCGCGACGCCAGCGGTGCGGTCGCAGCATGAAGCCCGCGCAGCCAGCCGGGGCCGCGCGGATCACCGCGCAGCCAGCGCGCGGTCGCCTCGTTCGGGATGACGCGGTGCTGAGCCGGCCATCCGACTCCGAAGAGCTCGGTCAGGATCGTCTCCCCGGCCTCGCGCGAGCGCTCCTTGTAGGCCGGGTGGGCGCCGCACTCGTCGCTCATCAGAAAGCGGGTCCCGGAGACGACCGCGTCGGCACCGGCCTCGAGGCGCGCTGTGACGTCGGCGGCGTCGGCCACGCCGCCGGCGGCAAGCACCGGGTAGTCGCCCGGCAGCGCCGCCCGGACGCGGGCGAGCAGCTCCATCGCCGCCGTCGTCCCGCGGACGTGGCCGCCCGCCTCGACGCCCTGGGCGATCACCGCGTCGGCCCCGGCCGCGCGCGCGACGAGAGCCTCTTCGACGGAGCCGCACTGATGCATCCACGCCTTTGCCGTGCGGCGCTTCGGCCGTCCCCAGAAGGTGACGACGACGTCCGCCTCGGAGGCAGCCTCGAAGTGCGCGGGTCGCGCAAACGGTAAGAGCAGGTTGACGGCCAGCGGCCCATCGGTAGCGCGACGAACCGCAGCGATCTCCGCCCGCAGCTCGTCAGGCCCGAGGATGCCGATCGTGCCGAGACCGCCGGCGTCGGCCACGGCCGCGGCGAGCTCGTGGGCGGCCAGGCCGCCGCCCATCCCGGCCTGGACGATCGGCAGCTCGACCCCGAGTCGCTGGAGGAGCGCGCTCATCCACCCCAGTATGGCCGCCGCCCCCACCGGCCCTGCGTCAGGTGGCGGACATCATTGCCGCATAGAGGTACAGATGTCCGCCACCTCGGCCCGGCGGGCGGTCGGCTCAGGCCTGCACCTCGTGCCCGCGCGACACGCCGGCGAGCGAGCCGGCGCCGAGCCGGCCCGGGATCGCGAGCGCCGCCAGGACCGCCATCGCGACGGCGAACGCGGAGACGGCGAACGCGGTGGTGTAGCCGCTCTCGGCCGGGAGGCCGGAGGCCGTGAGGTGCCCGGCGATGATGCTCGCGGCCACCTGGCCGCCGATCGCGCCGCCGATCGTCCGCATGATCGTGTTCATCCCGGTTGCGACACCGGTCTGGCTCTGGTCGACCGCCTCGACGATCAGGTTCGCCATCGCCGCGAACGAGAAGCCGATTCCGAGCCCCATCAGCGCGGTCGCGATGTAGATCGCGAGATGGGTCGAGTGCCAGACGGCGAGCATCAGGAAGCTCGCGCAGGCGAGCGTCGTGCCGATCAGCAGCGGCAGCTTCGAGCCGTAGCGGCTGCCCATCAGGCCCGAGATCGGGCCGGCGACGAGCATCACCAGCGCCGAGGGCAGCATGAACAGGCCGGCCGTCGTCACCGATGCGCCGAAGCCGAAGCCGCTCGAGACCGGCACCTGGACGAACTGGGGGACGAGGATGTAGGAGCCGAACATCCCGAACCCGATCAGGAGCGCGGTCAGGTTCGTCGTCAGGACCGGTCGGTCGCGCATCATCCGCATGTCGACGAGCGGCTCCGGGTGGCGCGCCTCGTAGCGGATCCAGGTCACGATCAGGATCGCTGCGACGGCGATCAGGCCGAGGAAAGCCGGCGACTCCCAGCCCCAGGTGTTGCCCTCGCTGACGGCGACGAGCAGGGCGACGAGTCCGCCGGAGAGCAGCGCGGCGCCGCCCCAGTCGATCCGTGCCGGGCTCTTGATCGGCGACTCCGGCACGAACCGGTGGGTCGCGACCGCCGCCGGGATGACGACGATCAGGGCGAGCCAGAAGATCCACTCGTAGGCGACGTGATCGACGATCACCCCGCTGATCACGAGGCCGGCGCCGCCGCCGATCCCGAACGTGGCGCTGATCAGCCCGATCCCGGTCGCGACCTTCTCGCGCGGGAACTCGTCGCGGATGATCCCGAACGAGAGCGGGAAGATCGCGCCGCCGACGCCCTGGATCGCGCGTCCCGCGATCAGCATCTCGATCGAGTGCGAGAGCGCGCAGACGAGCGAGCCGAGCCCGAAGATCGACAGCGTGATCACGAGCAGCCGCTCCTTGCCGAACATGTCGCCGAGGCGGCCGACGATCGGCGTCGCGATCGAGGCGGTCAGCAGGTAGCCGGTCAGGGCGAACGTGACGAGGGTCGTCGTCGTGTCGAGCTCGGCCTGGATCCGGGGGAGGGCGGGGGCGATCATCGTCTGCGAGAGCGCGTAGGCGAGCGCGCCGGTGACGAGGACCGCCAGCGTGACGTTGTGATGCTGGCGCTCGGGGGTGGCGGCGGCCGCGCTCACAGCTCGTCGATCAGCTCCGCCATCCGGCCCAGCAGGCGGGCGGCCTGCTCGCGCTCGCCGGCCGAGAGCCCGCCGAAGATCTCCAACCGCTTGGCGTGGAGCTCGGACCGCTTGCGCTCGTAGAGCCCGGCGCCGCGGTCGGTCAGCTCGACCGCGACCGCGCGCCGATCGCCGTCGGCGGCGACGCGGGCGACGATCCCCTCGCGCTCGAGCGAGTCGATCATCCGGCTCGCGGTCGGCGCGGTGACGCCGGCGGCATCGGCGAGCTCACCGATCCGGGCCCGGCCGCCGCCGGCGAGCGGGCCGAGCAGGTGGACCTGCGGCAGGGTCAGCTCGTTGCCGTGCTGGATCGCGGCGCGGCCCTTCGCGCGCCGCAGCGCCGAGAAGAAGCCGTCCCAGGCCGCGTCGAGCGCAGCGAGGTCGGCGCGCTCGCCGGTTGATCCCGCAATCGCCATCCGGAGGAATTATTAGCAAGCTAACTACTTCGACGGCCGGCGCTGCCCGTTCGTTTCTTTCCGCTTCCCCGGCTCGCGGACGTCGAGGCGGCCGAGCAGCTCGCCGCTGTCGGCGTCGAGGATCGCCAGCCGCCCCGATTCGCGGAGCAGCAGGTTGAAGTTGGCGGCGGCATTCGGGGCAGCGGCCTCGGTGACTCCGAAGGCAGGGATCTCGATCGCGCGGGCGCGCTCGCTGGCGACGACGAGCTCGAGCTGGTCGCCGACGACCGCCTTGACGGTCTCGGGGTCCCTGGCCGAGGCGTCGATCCGCTCCCGGATCGCCACACCGGTGGGAAGCGCGGCGGCGGTAGTGGTCGCCTCGGTGCTCGTCGTGCTCGTGGTCGTGGTCGTCGACTCGCTGCTCGACGAGCTGCCGCCGATCAGCCCGCCGCGCCGGTCCGGGGCGATCATCGCGGCGGCGATCGAGAACGCGAAGAGGACGAGCAGGACGATGATCAGCCGGCGGGCTGCCATCAGCGGATCGGGGCCGGCTTCTGGGGGCCAGCCCCCAGTCGATCCTGAGCGGGGCCACTCAGCGGATGTACGAGCTTTCCTTCAGAACCGCTAAAGGTGCCGATCGGGGGTTCCGATAGGTCGCGGGTAATCGAAATAGAGCTGGGGCTCTGGTGCAAAGGCAAACTCGCCGCGAGGCGGGGGCGCAAAACCACGGAGCTCTCCCATCGGGGGAGCGAGTCGGGTTACCACCGGGGTTCGGACTCCGAATGGCTTGGCGACAGGCTCTGGCTCCACTTAGTAGACCCTGAGGAGGGTAACTATGCTGGACAGACTCCGCGCTCGAGCATCTGACGAAGAGGGTTTCACCCTCGTCGAGCTCCTGGTCGTGATGCTGATCATCGGCATCCTGGCCGCAATCGCGATCCCGTCGTTCTTCGCCCAGAGGGACAAGGCGACCGACTCGGACGCCAAGTCGGGCGCCCGGACGGCGCAGACGGCGATCGAGACGTACGCCACTGAGAACCAGGGCAAGTACACCGGAGCCGACGCCACGGATCTGGCGAACATCGAGTCGACCCTGACCGAGTGGACGAGCAAGACCCCGGTCGCCCTGGTCGTCGACTCCGCCGGGGACAAGGACTACAAGCTCACGGTCACGTCCGAGACGGGTAACACCTTCTCGATCGCGCGGGCCGCGACCGGTGTGACGACGCTCAGCTGCACCGGCACCAGTGGCGGTTGCAACAACGGCAACTGGTAGCAAGTTGGACCGATCCATCCGGATCGGCCCGGGGGACGAGCGAGGCGGGCCTTGGCGCCCGCCTCGCCTCGTTTCGCCCGTCC
>DATMCB010000013.1:0-2856 GCA_035558835.1 Solirubrobacterales bacterium | reverse complement strand
CCAGCTCTGAGCGCCGATCGGCTCGTTGACGACGAAGGCGCCGTCGCAGGTCTGCGGCGGATCGAGCGGATAGCAGGCGTGGATCCAACCCTCGATCGAGGTGTCCGCGTCGGTGATCGGCTTAGGGACGCCCGAGTACCTGACCTTGACGGTGAAGCGCTTGCCGGCCTTCGGCCGCGTCGAGGGCTGCGGCGTGACCACCAGCTTCATCGGCTGGGTCACCTCCGGGAGCGGGCTCAGGTCCGGCCTCGCGTCGACCTGCTTGAAGTCCGCTCGGCGTCCGCCGACGACCACCCGCGAGACGTCGAGGTCCTGGAAGTCGAGGCTGAAGCTCTTCAGCTTCGACTCCGCCCTCGCCTCGATCGTCGTCGTCGCCGAGTCGAGCTTGTTCGCATCCGGGTCGTAGTCGAGGGAGATCCGGTAGTGCCTGACGTCGTAGCCGCCGTTGCCGATCTGCGGCAGCAGCGGGTCGCCCAGCGACCGCGCACCATCGACCGGCTTGCCCTTGCCGGGGGCGGCGGCGCTGAGCGCCGGCAGGGCCAGCGACAGTGAGACGACCAAGAATGCGATGAACGAAAGGCGGAAACGCATCGTCATATCTCCCCTTGCCGGTGTTCCTACTCTCCGTAGGCGACTATAGAGGCCTGGTCCGTAGCGCGCCCGGATGGCAGCAGGGCGCGCGACGAGGATGATCGGAGGCAACCGATCCAAGGAGTTCCCGATGGACACCCGGCCGACAGCACCGTTCCGTGAAGAGCACGCCGACCTGCTCGAGCACCTCGATCACCTCCGCGCCACGGCGCGCGACCTTCCCCGGCTCCCGGAGCCGGAACGCGAGGACGCCGTCGCGACCGCGCTCCGGTTCCTGCGCGAGGTCCTCCTCCCCCACGCCCGCGCCGAGGAAGAGGTGCTGTACCCGGAATGGGCCCGTCTCGTCGGCTATCGCGACGCGGTCGTGCCGATGGTCCACGACCACGAGGCGATCGTCGCCCGGATCGAGCAGCTCGCCGCCACCCCAACCGACGACGTCGAGACGACCCAGGAGCTCCTCTACGGCCTCTACGCCCTGATCCGCGTCCACTTCGACAAGGAGGAGGACATCCAGCTCCCGGTCTTCGATCGCCAGCCGCCCGAGGCGGTCGCCGCGATCATCGAGCGGATGGGCCACGAGCACGCCGGAGCCGGCCACTCGCACTGAGGCCGGCTTCGGGGGGATCGACCACCCGCGGATAGGATCGCCGCCTGATGGGCGCCGGGCGGAGCGACGGAAGCGAGGCGGAGACCCGCCCCGAGCTTGCCGACCTCCGCGACCGCAAAGCGCTGCTCGGCGACGAAGCGCGCCCCGATGCGGTTGCGAAGCGTCACGGAAGCGGCCGGCGGACGGCCCGCGAAAACCTCGCCGACCTCGTCGATCCGGGCAGCTTCGTCGAGTACGGAGGCCTCGCGATCGCCGCCCAACGGGCCCGGCGCGAGGTTCGTGAGCTGCTCGAACGGACGCCCGCGGACGGGCTGATCGCCGGCACCGCCCGGATCAACGGCGATCGATTCGGGGACGCGGCGGCGTGCGCGGTCCTCTCCTACGACTACATGGTCCTCGCCGGGACCCAGGGCGTCTTCGGGCACCGCAAGAAGGACCGGCTCTTCGAGCTGATCGAGCGGATGCGGCTGCCGACCGTGCTGTTCGCCGAGGGCGGCGGCGGACGCCCCGGGGACACCGACTACCCGGTCGTCTCCGGCCTCGACACCCGCGCCTTCGCGCTCTGGGCACGGATCTCGGGCCTGGCGCCGCGGATCGCGATCGTCGCCGGCCGCTGCTTCGCCGGCAACGCCGTCCTCGCCGGCAGCTCCGATCTGATCGTCGCCACCGAGGACATCGCGCTCGGGATGGGCGGCCCCGCGATGGTCGCCGGCGGTGGGCTCGGCGAGTTCGCCCCCGAGGAGATCGGACCGATCGACGTCCAGGCGCCGAACGGGGTGGTCGATGTCCGCGTCGCCGACGAGGCGGCCGCGGTCGCTGCGACGAAGCGCCTCCTCGCCTACTTCCAGGGCCCGCTCGAGGAGTGGCGGGAGCCGGATCCCGAGCGGGTCAGAACGGTCGTCCCGGAGAGCCGCCGCCGCGCCTACGACGTCCACAAGGCGATCGACGCGCTCGTCGACGGCGACTCTGCGACCTATCTCCGCGAGGAGTTCGCGAAGGGGATGGTCACGGCGCTGGCGCGGATCGAGGGCCGGCCGGTAGGCATCGTCGCCAACAACCCGATGCAGATGGCGGGGGCGATCACCAGCGACGGCGCCGACAAAGCGGCGCGCTTCATGCAGCTCTGCGACGCCTACGCGATCCCGATCCTGTCGTTGATCGACACGCCGGGGATGATGGTCGGCCCCGAGGCCGAGGCGACGGCGCTCGTCCGCCACTGCTCGCGCCTGTTCAACACCGGCGCCAACCTGCGGGTGCCCCTCGTCGCGGTGGTCCTCCGCAAGGCCTACGGGCTCGGCGCCCAGGCGATGGCCGGCGGCGGCTTCCACGAGCCGCTGCTCGCTGTCGGCTGGCCGACCGCGGAGCTCGGCGCGATGGGCCTCGAAGGTGCCGTTCGCCTCGGCCTCAAGCGGGAGCTCGACGCGATCGCCGATCCCGACGAGCGCGAGCGGCGCGTCCGCGAGGTCACCGAGCACGCCCACGAGCACGCCAAGGCGCTCAACGCGGCGACGATCTTCGAGCTCGACGACGTCATCGACCCGGTCGACTCGCGGCGGCTGATCGCCGCGACCCTGACCGCCGCCGGGTCGGCTCTGCGACCGGACGCTCCCCGGCGCCCGGTCGACACCTGGTAGGGCCGTCCCTACTCGTTGCGGTTC
>DATMCB010000012.1:0-2685 GCA_035558835.1 Solirubrobacterales bacterium | reverse complement strand
ACGTTCGGGCCGATCCGGGCCGTGGACGGCCTCGACCTGATCGTCCCGGAAGGGATCTGCCTCGGCCTGCTCGGCCCCAACGGTGCCGGCAAGTCGACGACGATGCGGCTGCTGACCAGCCAGGCGATCGCCGACGAGGGGCGGCTGCGGGCGCTCGGCTACGAGCTGCCGCGGGAGTCGAAGGAGGCGCGGGCGCGGATGGGCGTCGTCCCGCAGCTCGACAACCTCGACATCGACGTGACCGTCGAGGAGAACCTCAAGGTCTTCGCCCGCCTCTACCGGGTCGAGGACCTGAACGAGGCGGTCGACCGGGCGCTCGCACTGGCCCGGCTCGCCGATCGCCGCCACGACGCCGTCGACGAGCTCTCCGGGGGGATGCGGCGGCGGCTGCTGGTCGCCCGCGGCCTCGTCCACCGGCCGAAGCTGGTCCTCCTCGACGAGCCGACGGTCGGCCTCGACCCGCAGATCCGCGCCGAGATCTGGACGCTGATCGAGGACTTGCGGGCGGCGGGGACGACGATCCTGATGTCGACCCACTACATCGAGGAGGCGGAGCGGCTCGCCGACGAGGTCGCGCTGATGGCCCAGGGCCGGGTGATCGCCCGCGGCCGCCCCGGCGAGCTGATCGCCGAGCATGCCGGCCGGCGGACGGCCGAGTACTACGCGCCGCCGGAGCGGCGGGCGGAGGTCCGGTCGGCCGCCGTGGCGGCGGGGCTGCAGGTCCGGTCGGCCGGCCCGGCGCTGGTGATCGTCGGCTGCGAGCGGGCGCCCGACGGACTCGTTCCCGACGACGCGATCACGCGGCCGAGCTCGCTCGAGGACGTCTTCGTCAACCTCACCGGGGAGGAGCTCGAATGAGGCGGATCGAGCCCGCCGCCGTGCTCGGGGTGATGAGCCGCGAGGTCGCGAACTTCCGGACGTTCTGGCGAAGCACGACCTTCTCGAGCCTGATCGAGCCGATGATCTACCTGCTCGCGTTCGGGCTCGGGCTCGGGACGACGCTCGTCAGCGGCGTCGACGGCATCGACTACGTCCAGTTCGTCGGGACCGGCATGGTCGCGACCGCGGTCGTCTTCTCGAGCGCGCTGCCGGCGATGTTCGGCACCTTCGTCAAGCATCGCTTCCAGCGCACCTACGACGCGATCCTCGCCGCCCCGGTCGACGTCGAGGAGCTGGTCAGCGGCGAGATGCTCTGGATCGGCCTCCGCGCCGGCGTCTTCGGGACCTTCCCGTTGCTCGTCACGATCGGCTTCGGCCTCGATCCGGCGCCGGGAATGGTGCTCGTCCCGTTCTTCTCGCTGATCACGGCGCTGGCATTCGCCGGCTTCGGCATCGCGGTCGCCGGCAGCGTCGCGAAGATCGACCAGTTCAACTACATAACGACGCTCGTCATCACGCCGATGTTCCTGCTCGCCGGGACCTTCTTCCCGATCGACCAGCTCCCCGAGTGGGCCCAGGTCCTCTCCCAGCTCAACCCCCTCCACCAGCTCGTCGTCCTCGTCCGCGATGCCTGCTTCGGCTTCGAGTGGACCGACCTGCTCCGCCTCGCCGGGCTCGTCGTGCTCGCCTTCGCGATGTGGCGGCTGGCGATCTCGCGGCTGACTCGGCGGCTGATCGACTGAGCGAGCCGCGCTTCCGGGGTCAGCGGGCGCAGCGCACGCAGTGGACGCTCTCGGGCCGGATCCGGAGGCGGCCGGCGGGGATCTCGGCCCCACAGTCGTCGCAGACTCCGTAGCTGCCCTCGGCGAGCTTCTCGAGCGCCCGCTCGAGACCGGCCTCGATCGCCTCGAGGCCCTCGGCGACCGCAACATCGGTGAAGCGTCCGATCGCCTCGGTGGTGCCGTCGCCGATCCGCTTGCCGAAGCCGATGCCCGAGCCCTGCTCGGGCGGTCGCTTCAGCTCGGCGAGCCGGGCGCGAACCTCGGCGAGCCGCTCGCGCAGCGTCGTCTCGACCTCGTCGGGGTCGAGCGGCCCAGTCTCCGGTTCCGGGTTCACGATCCTTCATCCTCCCGCAGATCCGCCTCCTTCGCCGCAATGACACCCCTGCTCCGCGGCCGCGGCGCCGACCGGCGTCGCGGCCGCCGGGCTACTACCGCGTTGCCGGCATCGACCTGGCCGCCGAGCTCGAGCGGCTCTGCCGGCTCGAGGAGCTCGGCGGGCCCGGCGGGCGGCTCGCGACCGGCCCGCCGGAGCTGGCGATCCGGCGGGCGTCGAAGCGGCCGCGGAGCCGGCTCGGCTTCGCTGTCCCGGACGAGAACCGGATCTCGGTGACCGCCTACCCGGCGATCCGCTGCGGCGACGTCCTCGAGACGCTGCTCCACGAGCTCGTCCACATCGCCGTCGGCCCGGCAACCGAGGGCCGGCGCTGGCACGGCCGTGAGTTCACGGCGACGCTCCGCGCCGCGATGGCGGAGGCCTACGGCGTCAGCGGGGTCGGAGCGAGGAGCAGCTACCACGGCGCCTACGCCGAGGCGATCGAGGCGCGGTTCGCGGCGCCGGGCTGGGAGCAGCCGCCGCTGCCGCTGGCCGCCTCCGGCTGATCGCCGACCGCGATACGTTGGGTTAGATGGCCGACCCCCCGAGCTCGCACGCGCGAATGACGCACGGACACGCTTCGCCGGGTCGCGCCCGAGCTCCTCGCCCGTGCCTTCCAGGCACGAGCTCGTCGCCCGTCCACGCCCGGCT
>DATMCB010000011.1:0-2574 GCA_035558835.1 Solirubrobacterales bacterium | reverse complement strand
CGAGCGCCTCGCGCAGCTCCCGCTTGGTCTCGACGATCCTCATCGCCGCTCCCGGGAAGCAGCGATCTCGCGGGTGCGCTCGGCGAGCGCCTCGTAGAGCGGGAGCAGTTGCGGGGCGGTAGCGGCGATGGCCTCGAGGTGAGCCGTTACGGTCGCCTCGTCGCCGCGGGCGATCGGGCCGGTCAGTGCGGCCTCGCCGCGCTCGGCCCAGTTCGCCGCCGAGCGGAGGACGAGCGGAGCGAGAAGCTCGCGGGCATCGCCGACCCCGGCCGCCTCGAGCAGCTCCTCGGCGCTCGTCTCGAGTGCGACGAGGAAGTTCGAGGCGACCGCGGCGGCAGCGTGATAGGCGGCGCGGGACTCCTCGGGCACGTCGAAGGGGACCATCTGGCAGCGATCGGCGATCGCGTGCGCGAGCACGATCGCCTCGGCAGTGGTGCCGGCGATCGCCGCCGGCGCTCCGGTGAGATCGGTCGCGTCGTCGGGAACCGTCTGCAGCGGGTGCAGCGAGAAGCAGTCGGCGCCAGCCTCGGCGGCCGCGTCCAAGGCGGCCAGCGACCGCGAGCCGCTCGTGTGCCCGGCGAAGCGGAGGCGGGGGGCCGTGGCCACGGCCCCCCGGCAGGCGGACTCGATCTCGCCGTCCGGGACGCAGAAAAGGACGACCTCGGCATCGCCGCAGCCGTCGGCGATGCCGTCGCGGTCGAGCAGACGGGCGTCGGCCCCGGCGGCGAGAAGGGCCCGGTGGATGCTGCCGCCCACGCGCCCGGCGCCGATCAGCGTGATCGGAGGGATCGGGGAGGTTTGCGCGTTCGGGGGCTGCATCCGTTCCAGTTCCCGGTCGAGATACCAGACGGTCGTCTTGTTGTGTTCGAGACCGGCTCGGTCCTGATCGGTCCGCTTCCTTTCGGGTAGCGGCCACGAGCCGGCCTCGGACGATAGCCGCGCCGTAGGCCCGATCCGGGTCCCCGTCTACGATCAGGCCTGATGCCGATCTACGAGTTCGATTGCGGCGAATGCGGCGCGCTGTTCGAGGAGCTGGTCCCGGTTGGAACGGAGGCGGCGGCCTGCCCCTCCTGCGGGAAGAACGGCGCCAGCCGCCGGCTCTCGTCGTTCGGGCTGAGCCGGCAGCCGACGGCCGCGCAGAAGCGGCGGATGGAGGATCGGCGCGGGATCGATCGGGACGGTGCCCGTCGGCGCTTCAAGCGCGATCTCGCCCGCAACCGGGAGCGGAAGCCGGGCTCGTGAGCGGAGCGACCGAACGTCGAGAGGCGCTCGTCGAGGTCTATCGGGAGGCGTCCGGATGCACGCTCTGCCCGCTCGCCGAGACCCGAACGAAGGTGGTCTTCGGCGCCGGCAACGCCGACGCGGACCTGATGTTCATCGGCGAAGCGCCGGGTGCCGAGGAGGACCGTCAGGGCCTGCCGTTCGTGGGCCGGGCCGGCGGCCTGCTCAACGAGCTGCTCGGCGAGATCGGCCTCGACCGCGACTCCGTTTTCATCGCCAACACGCTGATGTGCAGGCCCCCGGGCAATCGCGATCCCCAGCCCGGCGAGCTCGAGGCGTGCCGGCCGTACCTGCTCGAGAAGGTCCGGCTGATCGAGCCGAAGGTGATCGTCACGCTCGGGAACTTCGCAACGAAGCTGATCACCGCCAACCAGTCCGGGATCACGAAGGTTCGCGGACGACCCCAGGTCCACGAGCTCGGCGCCCGCACCGTGCACGTCTTCCCGATCCTCCATCCGGCCGCGGCGCTGCGGACGCCGGGCCTGCGGGCGACGATGAGCGAGGACTTCGCGACGCTCGGCCGCCTGCTCGCCGAGCCGGCGCCTGAGCAGACGCAGGCAGAGGCTCCGGCGCCTGGGCCCATGCGCGGCGAGGACCAGCTCGACATCTTCGCTCCCTAGATGACCGCCCCCGAGCCGACCGAACGGCGGGAGCGGCACCGCTCCGACGGCGCGGGGCGGACCGAGGAGATCGCCGCCGAGCTCGCCGCCGAGCTTCGTCCCGGCGACGTGGTCCTGCTCAGCGGCGATCTCGGCTCCGGCAAGACGACCTTCGTGCGCGGCGCCGCCCGCGCGCTCGGAGTGTCGGGGCCGGTCACGTCGCCGACCTTCACGATCGGTCAGCGCTACGAGGGACGCGTGCCCGTCTCCCACCTCGACCTGCATCGGCTCGCCGGCGCCTCCGGGCTCGCCGGTGAGGACCCGGCGCTGCTCGACGACTACCTGACGGCGGACGCGATCGCGTTCGTCGAGTGGCCGGATCCGGCCGCCGAAGCGATCGCCGAGCCGGCGGCGGACGTCGAGCTCGTCCATGCCGGCGGCGACGAACGGCTGATCACGATCGTGAGGAACCGGTGATCCTCGGCTTCGACACCGCGACGGCCTGGACGACGGTGGCGGTGCTCGCCGGCGACGGCGACGAAGTCGTCCACGAGGCGGCGCAGGGGCCGGGCCCGGACGGCCGGCCGGTGGCCGGCTCGGCGCTGCTCGGGATGGTCGACGCCGCGGTCGGTGCGGCCGGCGGCTGGGAGCGGATCGAGACGATCGCGGTCGGCAGGGGCCCGGGATCGTTCAC
>DATMCB010000010.1:0-3899 GCA_035558835.1 Solirubrobacterales bacterium | reverse complement strand
GCCCGCCTCAGCGACGGCTCGTTCGTCGCCCTCGACGCGCACATGGAGATGGAGGACGAGGCGGTCGGCCGCCACAAGGCGATGCTCACCGAGATCGGCGTCGACCTGGGCGAGCCCCGGGAGCTCTACGAGCCGAGCGAGTTCGAGCGCAACGTGAAGGCGATCGACGCCGCCGACCACCGCGGCGTGATCCAGGGCAAAGACCACGGCTTCACCGGCAACCTCGGCCTCGTGATCGGCGCCGGCGGCGGCTCGCTGACGCTCACCGACGCGGTCCGCAGCCAGGGCGGCAAGCCCGCCAACTACGCCGAGATCGGCGGCAATCCGTCGGTCGCGAAGTCGTGCGGCCTCGCCAAGCAGGTGCTCGGGAAGGACGGCGTCGAGAAGATCGCGGTGATGATGTCGATCGTCTCCAACACGCGTGTCGACATCGTCGCCCGCGGCGTCATCAAGGCGTGCCTCGAGCTCGGCAAGGACCCCGCCGAGACGATCGCGATCTTCCGGATCCCTGGGGCGTGGGAGGACGAGGGCGCCAAGATCCTCGACAAGTACGGGGTCGAGTACGTCGATCGCTCCGTCTCGATGTGGGATGCGGCCGGCATGGCGGTGCGGAAGGTGCAGGGATGAGCGTCCTGTTGCACAAGGACTTCACTTTCATCGTCCAGGGCATCACCGGGCGCGAGGCCGTGAACCTGACCCGCGAGTGTCTCGACTTCGGCTCGAAGATCGTCGCCGGCGTCACCCCCGGCCGCAAGGGTCGCGAGGTCCATGGCGTCCCCGTCTTCGACACCGTCGAGCAGGCCGTCGCCCACCACGGCGCGCCGATCGACGGCGCGGTCGCGACCGTCCCCCCCGCCTTCACCAAGGACGCTGTCTTCGAGGCGATCGAGAACGGCATCAAACTGATCGTCGTCGTAACCGAGCGGATCCCGCGCCGCGACGTCGCCGAGATGGTCGAGCTCGCCGGCGAGCGGGGGGCGCGGATCATCGGCCCCAACTGCCTCGGCCTGATCGCGCCCGGGGTCGCGAAGATGGGCGGCATCGGCGGCCCCGCCAAGGACGCCGCGAAGGCCTACGTGCCGGGGCCGGTCGGCGTGATGAGCCGCTCCGGCGGGATGACGACCGAGATCTCCTCGACGCTGACCGCGGCCGGGCTCGGCGTCTCGACGGCGATCTCGATCGGCGGCGACGCGATCATCGGCTCGACCTATGCCGAGCTGATGCCGCTCTTCGAGGAGGACCCGCAGACCGAGGCGATCGTCATCTACACCGAGCCCGGCGGCCGGATGGAAGCGGAGCTGGTCGAGTGGCGCGAGGTCGCCGGCTCGAAGATGCCGATCGTCGCCTTCATGGCGGGGCGGTTCATGGACGACGAGGAGATGCAGGGGATGAGCTTCGGGCACGCCGGCACGATCGTCGAGGGCGTCGAGGACTCGGCGACCGAGAAGATCGCCCGCCTCGAGGCGGCCGGCATCCCGGTCGTCGAGCGGATCGACGAGATCCCCGATCGCGTCAAGGAGGCCCTCGGCCGATGAGCGAGGAGCTGCACGGCATCTTCATCGACGTCGAGGTCGACGACTCGGTCACCGGCGACGCGGCGCTCGCCGCCAAGCTCGCCGAGGTCTGCCCGGTCGACATCTTCACCGCCGAGGACGGCAGGGTCGGCCTCGTCCGCGAGAACCTCGACGAGTGCGTGCTCTGCAACCTCTGCGTCGACGCAGCGCCGGCGGGCACGATCCGGATCGTCAAGCTCTACGAGTAGCGGGTCCGGAGCGGACAGCGGCGGCGCTACGGTTCCGGCCGCCCATGAACTTCACCGAGGACGTACTGAGCAGCTTCCCGGCGGCACGGATCGCGATGGTCACCGTCGACGAGTCCGGGACGCGGCGGGAGTGGGGTTTCGGCGAGCTCAACGCCCGCGCGGCGGGCCTCGCCGGAGCGCTCGAGGCGCGCGGCGTCAGCCGCGGAGACGTCGTCATGACCCTGATCGGAAATCGTGCCGAGTGGGTGCTGGCGATGCTCGCCTGCTTTCGGATCGGCGCCGTCGCGCTCCCCTGCAACACCCAGCTTCGACGCGCGGACCTCGCCCATCGGGTCGCCGTCGCCGGCCCGGTGCTGGCGCTCGGCGAGGAGCGCTGGCTCGAGCAGCTCCCCGACGGTGTCGACTACATGGACCTCAACGAGATCGACGCGATTCTCGACGAGGAGCGCCCGCAGGCCCCGCCGGCGATGCCGGCCGACCTCGATCCCGGCGATCCGGCACTGATCGTCTTCACCTCGGGAACGACCGGCCCGGCGCAGGCCGCGGTCCACCCGCAGCGCTACCTGCTCGGCCAGCGCCTCCAGGCCGAGCGCTGGCTCGGCGCCCGCCCCGGCGAGCTGGCATGGTGCACCGCGGCCACCGGCTGGTCGAAGTCGGCGCGTAACGCGTTCATCGCACCCTGGCTGGCGGGAGCGGCCGCCTACCTGCACGAGGGCCGCTTCGACCCCGACGAGCGGCTCGGGATCTGCGAGCGCGAGGGCATCAACGTGCTCTGTCAGGCGCCGACCGAGTACCGGATGCTCGCCAAGCGGACCGAGCTCCGGCCGGTCCGCTCGCTGCGGCGGCTGGTCAGCGCCGGCGAGCCGCTCAATGCCGGGGTGATCGCCGCCTTCCGGGATGAGCTCGGCCTCGACATCCACGACGGCTACGGACAGACCGAGACCGGTGCGCTGACCGGTGCGCTGACCGGCGACGAGGTCCGCGACGGCTCGATGGGGAAGCCGCTCCCCGGCATCGAGCTCCGCGTCGAGGACGGAGAGCTGCAGCTCCGGACGGCGAGCTGCCCGACGTTCTTCAGCCATTACCTCGGCGCCGAGCCGTTCGCCGGCGAGTGGTGGCACACCGGCGACCTCGTCCGCGCCGACGACGACGGCTACCTCTGGTTCGAGGGCCGAAGCGATGATGTGATCCTCTCCTCCGGCTACCGGATCGGTCCCTTCGAGGTCGAGTCGGCGCTCGTCTCACACCCGGCGGTCTCCGAGGCCGCAGCGGTGGCGGCACCCGATGCCGAGCGTGGCGCGATCGTCCGCGCGATCGTCGTCCTCCGCTCCGGCGAGCCCGGCGACGAGCTCGCCCGCGAGCTTCAGGAGCACGTCAAGGAGCAGACGGCGCCCTACAAGTACCCGCGGATCGTCGAGTTCGCCGACTCGCTGCCGAAAACGGCGAGCGGGAAGATCAAGCGCGCCGAGCTGCGCGCCGCGGCCGGCGGCGCGTGAAGCCGGCGGCCGGCACGGCTGCGGCACCCGCCGCCCTGCCGGGATCGACGTTCGCAGCGCTGTTCGCGGTGACGCTGCTCGTCCTGCTCAGCATCGGTGCGACGCTGCCGGTCCTGCCGCAGTACGTGAAGGGGCCGATCGGCTCGACCGACATCGCGGTCGGCATCGTCACCGGCGCCTACGCCATCACCGGCCTGGCCTGCCGCCCGCTAGCCGGCACGATCGCCGACGTCCACGGCCGCAAGCCGGTCGTGGTCGCCGGGATCATCGTCACCGTGATCGCCAGCCTCCTCTACTTCGCGCCGCTGGGCGTCGCCGGCCTGATCTTCGCCCGGCTGGTTCTCGGCGCCGGTGAGGGAGTCGTCTACACGGCGAGCTCGGCCTGGGTCGTCGACATCTCCGACCCGGGGCGACGGGGCCGGATCATCGGCCTCTACGGCCTCGCGATCTGGGGCGGTCTCTCGTTCGGCCCGCCGATCGGGGACTTCCTGCACCGGACCGCGGGGTTCGAGGCGGTCTGGGCGTTCGCGGCCGCGGCCCCGCTCGCTGCCGCCGTCGTGGCGATGCGGATCCCGGAGCCGGCGCGGCCCGCGCCGGCTCCTGACGCAACGCAGCGCAGTCGCCTTTTCGCCTCCGAGGCG
>DATMCB010000009.1:0-7933 GCA_035558835.1 Solirubrobacterales bacterium | reverse complement strand
ACGGACCGGCGATCGCGATCGCGTCGCCCTCCCGCAGCCCCGCCGTCGGCAGCCCCTCGGGCGCGGGCAGCTCGCCGACCATGCCGACGACCGGGGTGGGGTAGATCGGGCCCCGCTCGGTCTCGTTGTAGAGCGAGACGTTGCCGCCGACCACCGGGACGCCGAGCGCCTTGCAGGCGTCGGCGAGGCCGCTCACCGCGCGGTCCAGCTGCCAGGCGCCGGTCGGCTTCTCCGGGTTGCCGAAGTTGAGGCAGTTGGTCAGGCCGAGCGGCTCGGCACCGGCACAGGCGAGGTTCTGGGCGCACTCGAGGACCGCCTCGACGGTGCCGGCGTAGGGGTCGCAGCCGACCCGCCGGCCGTTGCCGTCGATCGCGACGGCGATCGCCGTGCCGGCATCGGGGAGCTGTAGCACGGCGGCATCAGCTTCCTCGGGGCGCCGCACGGTTCGCGACTGGACGATCGAGTCGTACTGCTCGAAGGCCCACCGCTTCGAGGCGATCGTCGGGGTCGCGAGCAGCGCCAGCAGCGAGTCGGACGGCTCGGCGCCCGATGTGACCGTTAGCTGCGGCTCGCCGTTGCCGTAGATCCAGCCGTCCGGCTCGGCCGGCTCGAGGTCGTAGAGCGGGCAGTCGTCGACGAGCAGGCCGACCGGCATGTCGCCGACGATCTCGTCGCCGTCGAAAACCCGGATCCGCCCCGTGTCGGTCACCTCGCCGATCGCGGTGCCGCCGGTCTCCCACTTCCGGCAGACCGCGAGAACCCGATCGACCTTGTCGGGCTCGACGACCGCGAGCATCCGCTCCTGCGACTCGGAGACCATCACCTCGAAGGGCTCGAGGTCGGGGTTGCGAAGCGGTACCCGGGAGACGTCGACGTCGATCCCGACTCCGCCCGCCGAGGCCATCTCAGAGGCCGACGAGGTGAGACCGGCAGCGCCGAGGTCCTGCAGCGAGACGAGCAAGTCGGCGGCGAGCAGCTCGAGGCAGCACTCCATCACCTTCTTCTCCTCGAACGGGTCGCCGATCTGCACGGTCGGGCGTTTGTCGTCGTCCTCGCCGAGCTCCGCCGAGGCGAGCACCGACGCTCCGCCGATCCCATCGCGCCCGGTCGTCGCCCCCATCAGGACGACGACGTTGCCGACACCGGCGGCGGCGGCACGAACCATCCGGTCGGTCCGCGCGAGCCCGACGCACATCGCGTTGACGAGGCAGTTCTGCTCGTAGGAGGCCTCGAAGTGGACCTCGCCGCCGACCGTCGGCACGCCGATCGAGTTCCCGTAGTGGCCGATCCCGGCGACCACGTGGTCGAACAGGTAGCGGGAGCGCGCCGAGTCGAGCTCGCCGAAGCGGAGCGAGTCGAGGATCGCGATCGGCCGAGCGCCGAGGGCGAAGATGTCGCGCATGATCCCGCCGACTCCCGTGGCCGCGCCCTGGAACGGCTCGACCGCACTCGGGTGGTTGTGCGACTCGACCTTGAAGGCGACCGACCAACCGCCCCCGACGTCGACGGCGCCGGCGTTCTCGCCCGGGCCCATCACCACCCGCGGGCCCTCGGTCGGCAGCCGCCTGAGCAGCTTCCGCGAGTGCTTGTAGGCGCAGTGCTCCGACCAGAGCAGCGAGAACATCGCCAGCTCGACGTCGTTCGGCTCGCGGCCGAGCCCGGCGGTGATCAGCCCGTACTCGCGGTCGGTGAGGCCGAGCTCGCGGTGCTTGGCGACGGAGGCTTCCATCCCGGCCATTCAACTAGATGGCGAAACGGACGTCAGCCGCGGAGGACCGCGTCTAGCGGACGGCGCTCGGTGCGCCGCTTCGGTAGCCGAGCTCGTCGAGCATCTTCCCGGCGACCTCCTCGAAGGCTTCGAGGTGCTCGGGCTCGAGCCGCTCGCGCCAGCTTCCGACGGGGCCGAGGTCGTTCTCGATTCGCGACCGCTCGGGCGGCTCCGTCATCACCTCGTCGTAGG
Organism: Solirubrobacterales bacterium; assembly: GCA_035558835.1. Classification (GTDB taxonomy): domain Bacteria; phylum Actinomycetota; class Thermoleophilia; order Solirubrobacterales; family 70-9; genus RHKX01. Next base: position 5,973 of record DATMCB010000009.1, on the reverse strand, counting down.
GAAGCTCGATGAACTCGCAGACGCGGCGCAGCGTCGCCTCCGGGTCGGCGATCAGGTCCTCGTAGCGGACCTCGATCAGGTGGTTCATCAGGTGCGCCTGGACGCGGACCGAGCGGACCTTCTTGTTCCAGCGCTGCCCGGTTGCGATCGCCGCGCCGGTGTTGATCTCGGCCGGGCGGGCCGCGAGCGTGTCGCGGCCGTCGCGGACGACGTGGACGAAGCGGGCCTCGGTCAGCGCCCGCTGGATCCGCCGCATCCGCTTCAGGTAGGAGGGGGTGTCGTCTCCCCAGCGGCTCGCCCCGGCGTTCTCGGCCGCGGTCTCATAGAAGCAGCGCAGCACCGCCGCGGCCTTGAGGTCGTCGAGCTCGGCGAGCCGGCGCCGCATCTCCTCCTCGCTGAGGCCGTGCGCCTCGAGCGGTCCGGCGGCCGCCATCACCTTGATCACCCGCTCGACCGTCATCGGCTCGGAGCGGATCATCTCGGCGAGGCGGGGGACGAAGCCGGTGTCGCTGAGCATCTTCATGTCCGGGTGGGCGCCGAGCATCGCGCCGAGCAGGTCGGTCCCGGAGCGGGCCGCGCCGATCAAGAACGGCGCCGCGGTGCGGGGATCGGCGGTGTCGCGGAACCCGGTCGCCTGCTTGGTGATCGCGACGGCGCGCCGCAGCGGGCGCGGCAGTCGCGGGCCGCGCCGCGGCACGTGGACCTTGCCGGCGCCGTTCGGCGCTTCGGCGTCGTAGCCGAGCTCGGCGAGCAGATCGCCGGCGAGCGCCTCGTAGGCGGCGCGGTCGGCCGGGCTCATCCGCTGCCTCCAGGTCCCGATCATCTCCGGGTTCGGGGGCTCGAAGGTCTTCGCGTGGCTGGCCAGCCGCTTCTCCGCCGACTGCGCCTCGCCGTGCACGCGCGGCAGCGCCCTGGCCTTCTCCTGCAAGCGCTGCTCGGCGGTCAGGTGGTAGCCGAGCATGTTCTCGTCGAACGGCACCTCGATGAACTCGCAGATCCGGCGCAGCTCGCGCTCGGTCTCGAGGACGAGGTCCTCGAACTTGACCTCGATGTAGTAGCCGAGGTAGGGCGCCTGGGAGCGGCCGCGGTTGACCCGGCTGCGCCACTTCTCCGCCGCCGCCTCGATCGACTGCGGCCCCCAGCTCTGCTTGAGGACCGAGAGCGCGACGTCGCGGCCGTCGCGGATCAGGTGGATGAATCGCGCCTCCGGCAGATAGCCCTGGATCTCCCGCATCGACTTCACGTAGCCGGGGGTCTTGTCGCCCCAGCGGGCGCCGTGCTTGTCCTGCTTGTCGGCGTACAGGTGGAAGAAGGCGCGGACGGCCTCGGGCCCGCTCAGCGGCTCGATCTGCGCCCAGCGCTCGGCGAGCTCGCCGGGCTCGATCGTGAAATCGCCCCAGCGGCGGTGCGAGGTGAGCAGCTCGAGCATCTGCTCGCGACTCGCGCCGTGCTTCTCGCGCGCCGAGATCAGCTCCGGGATGAAGTGGGTCTCCGAGGGGATCGCGATCTCGGGATGGGCGTCGAGCATCAGCCGCAGCAGCGTCGTCCCCGAGCGGGTCGCCCCGACGACGAACGGGGCCGGCGGCGGTCCCGAGGAGCCGCGGCGGAGCGCGCTGCGGCGGCTCCGCCAGCCGGCGATCGAGCGGAGGACCTCGCGACGGGCCTTCATCGCTCCAGCCCCGCGAACAGCTCGGCGTAGTCGTCGACGGTCTGCTCCCACGCGTAGTCGTCGCGGCTCGAGCGGGCGCCCTGGGCGAGCAGCTTCCGCAGCCCCGGGTCGGCGAGCTGCTCGATCGCGGCGGTCAGGCCGGCGACGTCCGGCTTCATCGACGGGATCCCCGACGGCGCGTCGCCGTCGTGGACGTCGCCGACGAGAAGGCCGTTGACGCCGTCCTCGACGACCTCGTTCATCGGCGGGCTGTCGTTCGTGATCTGCGGCATCCCGAACGCGATCGCTTCGTAGAGGAACAGCCCGAGGCCCTCCCAGCGGCTCGGGCCGAGACAGACGTCGCAGGATGCGAAGAGCTGCAGGTGCTCGTCGGTCGGCATGTCGTCGATGACGAGCTCGATCCGCGGGTCGGCGGCAGCCGCCTTCTCGAGGAAGTTCATGCGCCGCTCGAGCTGCGCCTTGAAGATCAGCCGGAGGTTGTCGCCCTTTGCGTTCGTGAACGCCTCGATCACTTCCTTGTGCGGCTTCCGCGGCCCGAGCAGCGCTCCGGGGAAGTAGAAGGAGACAACCCCCGCATCTCCTCCGCTTCGCGTCCGGGGATGCGGACCCGCCGCCTGCGCGTTGTCAGCCGCCTCCAACAGCTCGGGATGCAACCCCCAGCGCAGATACGGCGAGTCGATCCCCATCTCCCCGTAGCGCTGCTGCTCGCAGCGGGTCAGCGAGTAGAGGACGTCGTAGGCGCGCTTCGCCGGCTCGGCGTCGCCGGCGCCGAACATCTCCCAGACGAACCGGCCGACCGTCTTGGTGCCCGATTCGCGGATCTGCGCGATCTCCTCGTGCTGGTAGCAGTTGTCCCAGTGGACGGCCTCGATCCCGTTGTCGGCGATCCAGCGCTCGTACTCCTCGTAAGGCACCTCCCAGTCGGACGCCTCGGTCACGCCGGGCTGATCCCAGACGCCGGTCCGGTCGACGTGCGCCGCCATCGGTCCCTTGTCGCGGGTCGGGCGGGCGAGGACGAAGGTCTCGTGGCCGCGGGCGTCGAGCGCGTCACGGATGTATCGCGAGACGAACGCCTGCCCGCGGTTGAACCACTTGGTCACTAGACCAATGCGCATAGACCACCCCGGGAGAATCCTCCGCTGCGCGTCCGGTTCTCCCGGCTCGCTGCCGAGATCACGCTTGCGATCACGTCGTCACCTCGTAGCCCAGTTCCCCGAGCAGACCGCCCGCCACCGCCTCGTAGGCGGCGAGGTCCTCCGGGGCCATCTCGCGACGCCACTTGTCGAGCCTGGCCGGGTCAGGCGGCCCCGTCGTCGGCGCGTGGTTCTCGATCCGGTAGCCGGCCGCCTGCTCGGCGTGGGTGCCCTCGGCGCGGAGCGTCCCCGCCATCTCGGTGAGCCGCTCGGCGGCGCGCTCGTGGTAATCGAGGACGGCGTCGTCCCAGGGCAGGTCGATGAACTCGCAGATCCGCCGCAGGGTCGTCTCCGGCTCGCGGACGAGGTCCTCGTAGCGGGCCTCGACGTAACGCGGCCCCTTCAGCGCGGCCGCCTGCTCGCGCGCCTTGCCGATCCGCTTGATCCAGCGCGCGGCCTGCTCGGCCGGCGGCGGCTGCTCGTTCAGCGCCCGGGCGCTCTGCGAGAGGGCGACGTCGCGCCCGTCGCGGATCAGGTGGATGAAGCGGGACTCCGGCAGCGTCCGCCCGATCCGCTGGATCGAGAGCATGTAGGCGGGCGTCTTGTCACCCCAGCGCGGCTTGCCGTGCTTGGCCGCGTAGGTCTCGAAGAACGCCCGGACCGCTCCGGCGCCGTCGCCCGAGTCGACCTGCTCGAGCCGCTCGCGGATCTCCCCGTCGTCGATCCCGAAGTCGGCCCAGGTCCGGTTCGACGTCATCGCGGCGAGCATGGCCGCGCTGCCCTGCTCGGCCCGCGCGGCCTTGATCAGGTCGGGCACGAAGTGGGTCTCCGGCGGGATCGCCAGCAGCGGATGGGCGTCGAGCATCATCCGCAGCAGCGTCGTCCCCGACCGCGTCAGGCCGACGACGAAGGGCGCCGGCGGCCGGGGCTCGTCGACCCGATCGCCGTCACGGCGGATCCGGCTCAGCGGCGATCCGCTCATCCGCGGTCCTCCTCGCCGTCCCCGTCGGCGGCCGGCGCGGTGGCGGCCGGCGGATCGCCGACGACCTCGTAGCCGAGCTCCAGCAGCAGCGGCGCCGCGACGCTCTCGAAGGCGGCGACGTCGGCGGGATCCATCTCCTGCCGCCAGCGCGCGAGCCGGCTCGGGTCCGGCGGCTTCGAGGTCAGGACGTGCGCCTCCTTGCGGTGGTCGGCCGGGCGCAGCGGCTGGCCCTCCGCACCGGGCAGGTCCCGGTGCATCTCCGCGAGGCGCTCCTCGGCCCGCTCGTAGTAATGGAGCATCGCGTCGTCCCACGGCAGCTCGAGGAACTCGGCGATCCGGCGCAGCTCGGGCTCGGTGTCGCGGACCAGCGCCTCGTACTGGACCTCGATGTAGTCGAGATCGGCGGCGTCGGCGCGGGCGCCCTCGATCTTCCGGACCCAGCGCTCCGCGACGACGTCGGTCGGCGGCGGGTCCTTGAGGATCCGCTTGAAGCGCGACAGCGCCGCGTCGCGGCCGTCGCGGATCATGTGGATGAACCGCGCCTCGGGGATCCAGCGGTCGATCTGCTTCATCCGCTTCACGTAGTTGGGGGTCTTGTCGCCCCAGCGCGGCTTGCCCTGGCCCTCCGCGTAGAGCTCGAAGAAGGCACGGATGGTCGTCTCCGGATCGATCCGATCGAGCGCGCAGTAGCGCTCGAGCAGCGCTCCCGAGTCGAGGTTGAAGTCGCCCCACTGGCGATGGCCGGTGACGATCGCGTGCGCCTCCTCGCAGGTGACCCCGCGCTTGCGGGTCGCCTTGATCAGGGCCGGGACGAAGTGCGTCTCCGGCGGGATCGCCATCTCCGGATGGGCATCGAGCATCAGCCGCAGCAGCGTCGTCCCCGAGCGGGTCACCCCGACGATGAACGGGACCGGGGGCCCGGCGGGCCCTTTGCGGCGCAAAGGTGAGGGCAGCCTCATTCGACCCGCTCCCCGGCGGTCGCGCGGTCGCCGCCGAGCTCGTAGCCGAGCCCGGTCAGCAGCTCCGCGGCGACCGCCTCGAACTCGGCGATCTCGGCCGCGGTCATCTCGGTCCGCCAGCGGCCGGAGCGGTTCGTGGTCGGCGGCTCGGTCGTCAGCGCATGGGCGGCGAGGCGGTTGTCGGCGGTACGGACGATGCCGTTGTCAGCGTTGTCGAGGTCGCGGTTCATCTCCGCGAGCCGTTCCCCGGCGTGCCGGTGGTAGTCGAGCATCGCCGCGTCGAAGTCGAGCTCGACGAACGCGCAGATCCGCCGCAGCGTGCCCTCGGTGTCGCTGACCAGGTCCTCGTAGCGGACCTCGAGGTAGGCGCTGGACTTGATCTCGGCGGCGCCCTCGCGAGCGGCGACGATCCGCCGCTGCCAGCGCTCGGCCATCGCCGCCATCGGCACCGTCTCGTCGTCGATCACCCGCTCGCGCTGCGACAGCGCGACGTCGCGGCCGTCGCGGATCAGATGGACGAAACGCGCCTCCGGCAGCGCCCGCGAGATCCGCGGCATCGCCCGCATGTAGCGCGGCGTCTTGTCGCCCCAGCGCTGCTTTCCCTGCTGCTCGGCGTAGAGCTCGTAGAAGCAGCGGATCGCGCCGCTCGCGGTCAGCGGCCGGATCCGCTTCGCGCGCGCCCGCAGCTCGGCCTCGTCGAGTCCGAAGTCGCCCCAGCGCGGGTGCTTGGTGATCGAGCGGATCAGCCGGCGCCGCGTGTTCTCGTGGTTGGCCCGCCGGATCACCTCGGGGATGAAGTGGGTCTCGGGCGGGATCGTCAGCTCGGGGTGGGCGTCGAGCATCATCCGCAGCAGAGTCGTCCCGGAGCGGTTGACGCCGACGACGAACGGCGCCGGCCGGCGCTTCGGCTCCCGCATCCGGCGGCGGAGCCGCGACACCATCGAGATCGGATGGCGCCAGTCGGGCTGTCGCCGGGCGATCATGTCTCTCCGTCGCCGCGCGGCTCGGTTCCGGGGCCGTCGCCGGTCGCGTAGCCGAGCTCGGCCAGCAGCGGGCCGGCGATCGACTCGAACTGCTCGCGGTCGCCACGGTCCATGCTCTCCCGCCAGCGGCTCACCCGCCGCGGGTCGGGTTTCTCGGTCGTTCGCGCGTGCGTGGCCATGCGCCGCTCGACGCTCAAGGTCGTGCGCTTGCCGGACTCGGGAAGCTCGCGCTTCATCTCCTCGAGCC
>DATMCB010000008.1:0-3864 GCA_035558835.1 Solirubrobacterales bacterium | reverse complement strand
TCGAGGAGACAGTGAGCCGCTCGTTCTTCCGCGGTCGCGACTTCGTGTCCGTCTACTGGGTCCCGGTCCTCGACGACGGGCAGGCGCTCGGCGTGATCACGATCGGCTGGCACCGGCAGGTCGAGGCGCCGGCGGAGCGGCTCGAGCGGCTGATGTCGCTGATCGCCGCCGAGGCCGCCGTCGCGATCGAGAGGGCGGCGCTGCTCGACCGCCTCGAGCGGATGGCGCACACCGACGACCTGACCGGCCTGATCAACCGCCGGGCCTGGGACCACGAGCTCGAGCGAGAGATCGGCCGCGCCCGCCGGACCGGATCACCGCTGGCGGTCGCGATGCTCGACCTCGACCTCTTCAAGGAATACAACGACCGCCACGGCCACCAGGCGGGCGACCGGGTCCTGCGCGAGGCGGCCAGCGCCTGGCGTACGGTCCTTCGCGACACCGATCTGCTCGCCCGCTACGGCGGCGAGGAGTTCGCCGTCGCGCTCCCCGGATGCGACCTCGAGCATGCCGGCTTCCTCGTCGACCGCCTTCGCGAAGTGACCCCCGCAGGGCAGTCGTGCTCGGCGGGCCTCGCGTTCTGGGACGGCGAGGAGGTCGCCGACCGGCTCCTCGGTCGAGCCGATACGGCGCTCTACGAGGCCAAGCAGAGGGGCCGCGACCGCACGGTCGTGGCGTAGGCGTGGATGCCACCTCACTGCAATTTCGTCCCACCTCCAGCGCACTCCGCCACACCTGGGCGTTGATCCGTTTGCTGCCGCGGGACACCCTCGGCGGATGAGCACGCTGCGCACGATCCGGGCCGAGCTGCTCGACGTCATCGCCCCGCCGCACTGCCTCTGCTGCCGCTCGCCGCTGTTGCGGGCGCCGGCGGGCCCGGCGCTCTGCACGGGCTGCATCGCAGCGATCGAGCGCTCGTCCGGCCGCCTTCTCCGCGCCGACGCGCTCGACGGCAGTTTCGCTCCGCTCGCCTACGAGGGCGTCGGCCGGCAGCTCGTTACGGCGCTGAAGTTCGCCCGCCTCCTCGACGTCGCCGAACTCGGTGCGGCGCTGATCGCCGAGCGGGCGCCGGCCGGCTGGCTCGAGGCGACGATCGTCCCGGTGCCGGCATCGCCGGGACGGGCGCTCCGGCGCGGGTTCGACCCGGCCTGGGAGATCGCCGCGGCGCTGACCCGCCTGACCGGCGCCGCTGCCGCTCCGGTGCTGCGCCGGCGCGACCGGCGGCGGCAGCGGGGCGGGACGCGGAGCCGCCGGCTCGGCCGCCCTCCCCGGATCGCCGCCGTGGCGACGGCTCCGGCCGAGGTCCTGCTCGTCGACGACGTCGTCACGACCGGCGCCACCGTCGATGCCTGCGCGCGGGCCCTCCGCGGCGCCGGCGCAAGGCGGGTCAATGCGGTCGCGATCGCGGCGGTGCATCGGCGCTGAGGCTTTGCCGATTCGGGACGGGACCCATAGGATGAGCGCGGACGGAGCCGATAGAGAGGAGCAACCGTGGAGATCGAGATCGTCGGACGCGGCTACGAGGTCGACGACGAGGACCGCGAGAGCATCCGCAAGCGTTTCGACCGCGTCGGCCGCCAGGTCTCCGAGCACGCCCGCCTCGAGGTGGTCCTCCGCGAGGAGGCCAACCCCGCGATCGCCGAGAAGTACGTCGCCGAGGCGACGCTGCGGCTGAAGCGCGCGACGCTGCGCGCCGAGGAGCGGTCGGAGAGGATGGACCACTCGATCAAGGAGGTCTCCCTCGACATCCGCCGCCAGGTCAAGCGCCATCGTGAGCTCCGCCGCAAGCGGACGACGACGCGGCGGCTGATGTCGCGGATGCGCAACGGCGAGGCCTGAGGCGCGGCGGGCGCCGCTCCGCACGCCGCCTCGAACCGTGCGGAAGCGGATCCGGGGTTCGGTACTCTGAGCCCGATGGCACGGGGCCTGATAGACCGCGCGCTGCGGCTCGGCGAGTCGAAGCAGTTCCGCGATTACGAGAAGCGGGTCGAGGCGATCAACCGCTTCGAGCCGGAGATGGAGCTGCTCGAGGACGCCGAGATCCGCGAGACCGCCGATGAGCTGCGCGAGCGCGTCCGCGAAGGCGGCGAATCGCTCGACGACGTCCTGCCCGAGGCGTTCGCGCTCTGCCGCGAGGCGAGCCGGCGGACGCTGGGCCAGCGCCATTACGACGTCCAGCTGATCGGCGGCATGGTCCTGCACTCCGGGGCGATCGCCGAGATGAGGACCGGCGAGGGCAAGACGCTGACCGCGACGCTCGCGGTCTTCCTCAACACGCTCGCGGGAGACAGCGTCCACGTCATCACCGTCAACGACTACCTCGCCCGTCGCGACGCCGAGTGGATGAGCCCGATCTACGACGCGCTCGGGGTCACCGTCGGAGTCCTCCAGGACAACGATCTCCCCGACCACGGCGACCGCCGTCACGCGTCCTACGCGGCCGACGTCACCTATGGGACCAACTCCGAGTTCGGCTTCGATTACCTGCGCGACAACATGGCGCCGAGCCTCGACCGCTGCTTCCAGCGCGAGCGCCCCTTCGGGATCGTCGACGAGGTCGACAACATCCTCATCGACGAAGCGCGGACGCCGCTGATCATCTCCGGCTCCCCCGAGGCGGCCGCCGACCTCTACTACACGTTCGCGCGTCTCGCGAAGGGCCTCGAGGGGGTCGAGACGAAGCCGAAGCTGAAGGCGCTCGGCGAGTCCAAGGACACCTCGCAGGCCGACTACGACTACGAGTACGACGAGAAGCACAAGACGGTCGCGCCGACCGAGCGCGGCGTCGAGAAGGCCGAGAAGTTCCTCGGCGTCGAGAACCTCTACCTGTCCGAGCACGGGACCCTCGTCAACCACCTGGTCCAGTCGCTGAAGGCGGAGTCGCTGTACCGCCGCGACAAGGACTACGCGGTGGTCGACGGCGAGGTGATGATCATCGACGAGCACACCGGTCGGATCCTCGAGGGACGGCGCTGGTCGGAGGGCCTCCACCAGGCCGTCGAGGCGAAGGAGGGCCTGGCGATCCGCGAGGAGAACCAGACGCTCGCGACGATCACCCTGCAGAACTACTTCCGCATGTACGACAAGCTCAGCGGCATGACCGGCACCGCCCTCACCGAGGCGACCGAGTTCATGAAGATCTACAAGATGCCGGTCGTCGAGATCCCGACCAACCGCGACATGATCCGCGATGACGCCAACGACCAGATCTACAAGACCAAGGACGGTAAGTGGAAGGCGGTCGTCAACGAGATCGTCAAGCGTCACGAGACCGGACAGCCGACCCTCGTCGGCACCGTCTCGGTCGAGGTCTCGGAGATGCTCTCGAAGCAGTTCACCAACCGCGGCATCAAGCACGAAGTCCTGAACGCGAAGCCGGAGTACGCGGAGCGGGAGGGCGAGACGGTCGCTCAGGCGGGCCGGCTCGGCGCCGTCACGATCGCGACGAACATGGCCGGTCGCGGCGTCGACATCAAGCTCGGCGGCGATCCCGAGATGCTCGCCGAGGGCGAGCTCCGCAAGCTCGGGGTCAAAAAGGACGACCCCAACTACGAGGAGGAGCTCGAGGCTCTGATGCCGGCGCTCGAGGCGCGGTGCACCGAGGAGGGGGAGAAGGTGCGCGAGGCGGGCGGCCTCTTCATCTGCGGCACCGAGCGCCACGAGTCGCGGCGGATCGACAACCAGCTTCGCGGCCGCGCCGGCCGCCAGGGCGACCCCGGCGCCTCACTCTTCTTCCTCTCCGCCCAGGACGACCTGGTCCGCCTCTTCGCCGGCGACCGGATCTACAGGATCCTCGACCGCCTCGGCCCGACCGACGACGAGGGCGAGGAGTACCCGCTCGAGGCGAAGATGCTCAGCAAGCAG
>DATMCB010000007.1:0-3820 GCA_035558835.1 Solirubrobacterales bacterium | reverse complement strand
CAGGGGTTCTTCGTCGCCCCGTAGGCGGCGGGCTCGGTCGTCGCGACGATCCCGAGCTCCGGAGTGTTCGTCTTGCCGATCGTGACGAGGCCGGCGGCGCGGAAGCGCTGGGCGAGCGTCGTGTCGAGCGGCGAGTTGAAGCCGGCCTCCTTGAGCAGCCTCATTCCCAGGTGCAGCGGCTGCCCGGCGAAGGCCGCGCCGAGGTCCTTGAGCAGGAAGGGAACGCCCTTGAAGGGGCCGTCAGGGAGCGCGCCGGTCGCCTGCTCGCGGGCCTGCGACGAGAGGTCGTGGATGATCGCGTTGATCTCCGGGTTGACCCGCTCGGCGCGCTCGATCGCGGCGTCGATCAGCTCCGCCGGCTTCGCCTCGCCGGAGCTGACCAGCTCCGCCTGGGCGGTGGCGTCCATCCGTGCAAGCTCGTCGCTCAAGGTCGTTCCTTTCCTGATGGTTCGGGGCGCGAAACCCTATTCGCTGTCCAGCAACGCCTCGAGGCCGACGGTGAGCGGCTCGGGAAGCGAGCCGACCCGGCGGCAGGCGAGCACGACGCCCGGCATGAACGAGCTCCGATCGATCGAGTCGTGACGGATCGAGAGGGTCTGTCCCTCGCCGCCGAAGATGACCTCCTGGTGGGCGACGAGACCGGGCAGGCGGATCGAATGGATCGGCTCGTGGACGTTGCCGCCGGCGGCGCGGATCAGCTCCGCGGTCCGCGCCGCGGTGCCGGAGGGCTTGTCGAGCTTGGCCGCGTGATGGAGCTCGATGATCTCGGCGTCGGGCATCAGCGCCGCGGCGCGCTGAGACAGCTCCATGAGCAGGACCGCGCCGATCGCGAAGTTCGGGGCGACGAAGGCGCGGCCCCCTTCCCCACCGTCCCAATGGTCGGCGGCGCACTTGCGGAGCTTGTCGAGATCGAAGCCGGTCGTCCCGATCACGACACTGACGCCCGCGTGCAGGCACTCGTGGGCATTCGGGAGCGCCTGGTCGGGGACGGTGAAGTCGACGACGACGTCGGCGTCGCCGATCACCTCGCTGAGCTCGGTTCCCAGGGCCGGGTCGGCCCTGCCGGTGAGCTCGAGCCCCTCGGCGGCCGCGACGGCGTCGCAGACGGTGGCCCCCATCCGCCCGGCGGCACCCGCGACCGCTACCCGGATCGGTGCGGCCATCAGCCGGCGAGGACCGGGCTGATCGGCGCCACGGCCTTGCGGAAGCAGCCCTCGTCGGCGCCGATGCAGGCCGCGGAGATGTTCTCGGCCGCGTAGAGCTCGGCGGCGAGCTCGGAGACGTCGTCGATGGTGACGGCGTCGATCTCGGCGATCACCTCGTCGATGCCGAGGAGCGGCAGATCGAAGAGGACGGCGTTCGCGTTCCGGCTCATCCGCGCCGAGGTCGATTCGAGGACGAGCACGGTCCGGCCTTTGACGTGCTCCTTGGCGCGTTCGAGCTCCTCCGCGCCGACCGGCTGCGAGCGCAGCGAGTCGAGCTCGGCGGCGATCACCTCGCAGGCCTCGGCGACGTTGTCCTCGCGGGTCCCGACGTACATCGCGACCGTCCCCTGGTCGGCGAACTGCGAGGAGTACGAGCCGACCGAGTAGGCGAGGCCGCGCTTCTCGCGGACCTCGCGGAAGAGCCGCGAGGAGCTCGAGCCGCCGAGGATCGTGTCCATCACGTTGAGGACGTAGCGGCGCTCGTCGGCGCGGCTGATCCCGGGCGCCCCGAAGCAGATGTGGTACTGCTCGGTCTCCTTCGGGTAGAAGCGCAGCCTGCCGCCGGCCGCGGGCGCGCCGCCGTTCGCGGCCGCCACCTCGCCCCGGTTCGGCGCCAGATAGCGATCGGCGAGCTCGACGATCCGTTCGTGCTCGAGGCTGCCGCTCGCCGAGACGACGATGTTCGAGCCCACGTAGCGGGCCTCGTGGTAGGCGGCGATGTCGGGGATCGGGATCGACCCGATCACATCGGCCGTGCCGAGGATCCGCCGTCCGAGCGGCGCATCGCCGTAGATCGCGTCGGCGAGGACGTCGTGGACCCGGTCGGAGGGCTCGTCCTCGTACATCGCGATCTCCTCGATGACGACCTGCCGTTCCGAGTCGATGTCGGGGAAGGTCGGCTTCAGGAACATCTCGGCGAGCAGGTCGATCGCCTTCTCGGTGTGCTCGTCGAGGAACCGCGAATAGAGCTGGGTCGTCTCCTTGCTGGTCGCCGCGTTCGTCGCGGCGCCGAGCCCGTCGAAGTACTCGGAGATCTCGATCGCCGAGTAGCGCTTCGTTCCCTTGAAGAGGAGGTGCTCGAGGAAGTGCGAGACGCCGGCCTGTCCCGGGGTCTCGTCACGCGAACCGGTCCGGACCCAGAGCCCGAGGGCGACCGAGCGGACCGACGGCACGGTCTCGGTGACGACCCTGAGGCCGCCATCGAGTTCGGTCAGCTCGACGCCTTCGGGAAGGGACACGGGCCTCAGTCGCGCCGGCGACGCTCGCGGTCGCCGCCGCGCCGCTCGCCGCCCCTGCCGCCGCGATCACGGCCGCGTCCGCCACGGTCGCCGCCACCGCGCCGCGGACCGCGGTCGCCGCTGCCGACGGCCGCGAGCTCCTCCTTGGACTTGCCGGCGATCGCCGGGTCGTCGGAGCGCCGCAGGCCGATCCGACCGCGCTCGCGGTCGACCTCGACCACCGTGACGTCGAGCTCGTCGCCCTGGCTGAGGACGTCCTCGACGGTCTCGACCCGCTCGCCCGGCTTGACCGCCGAGATGTGGAGGAGGCCGTCGGTGCCCTTGACCAGCTCGACGAAGGCGCCGAACGTGGTCGTCTTGACGACCTTGCCCTTGAACTGATCGCCGACCTCGGCCTCGCGGGTCATCGCCTCGATCTGCTTGATGCAGGCCTCGACGAGCTCGCCGTTGGCGGCGTAGACCCGGATCGTGCCGTCGTCCTCGACGTCGATCTGCGCCTCGAACTCCTCGGAGAGGCCGCGGATCGTCTCGCCGCCCTTGCCGATGACGGCGCCGATCTTCTCGGGGTCGATCTTGATCGACTCGATCCGCGGGGCGGTCGGGCTGAGCTGCTCGCGGGGGCCGTCGATGGCCTCGGACATCTTGCCGAGGATGAACAGCCTGCCCTGGCGGGCCTGCTCGAGCGCCTCGCGGAGGATCTCGAAGGTGACGCCGGTGATCTTGATGTCCATCTGGAGGGCGTTGATCCCATCCTCGGTGCCGGCGACCTTGAAGTCCATGTCGCCGAGGTGGTCCTCGACGCCGGCGATGTCGGTGAGGACGATCACGTCGTCGCCCTCCTTGATCAGCCCCATCGCGACGCCTGCGACCGGTGCGGAGACCGGCACGCCCGCTGCCTGGAGGGCCATCGAGGACGCGCAGACGGAGCCCATCGACGAGGAGCCGTTCGACTCGAGCGTCTCCGAGACGATGCGGATCGTGTACGGAAACTCGTCCGGGGTCGGGATGACCGGCTCGAGGGCCCGCTGCGCGAGCGCCCCGTGGCCGATGTCGCGGCGCTTGGGGCCGCGCATGAAGCCGGTCTCGCCGACACTGAAGGGCGGGAAGTTGTAGTGGTGGATGTAGCGCTTGGTGGTCTGCAGCGACAGGTCGTCGATGCGCTGCTCCTCCTTCACCGTGCCGAGCGTCGCCAGCGTCAGCGCCTGCGTCTGCCCGCGGGTGAAGAGCGCCGATCCGTGCGCCCGCGGGATCAGCCCGACGTCGCACGTGATCGGGCGGATCTCGGTCTCGGAGCGGCCGTCGGGGCGGCGCTTCTCGACCGCGATCTTGGTGCGCACGATCTGCTTGTAGACGGCGTCGACGGCCGCCTTCACGGCA
>DATMCB010000006.1:0-5883 GCA_035558835.1 Solirubrobacterales bacterium | reverse complement strand
TACACCGAGAAGCGCCATGGCGACATCGTCGTCGCCGAGTTCCGCCGCTCGCGCAAGCATCCCGCTCGGGCGATCGCGAAGAGCCGCCGGACCGTGATCCGGATCCATCACCGCTGGGCCGAGAACCACAACGGCGGTCAGCTCCAGTTCGGCCCTGACGGCTACCTGTACTTCGGGACCGGCGACGGCGGTGGCGGCGGCGACCCGAAGGAGAACGCCCAGAACAAGGACTCGCTGCTCGGGAAGCTGCTGCGCATCAACCCGCGCAAGCGCCACGGCAAGCCCTACTCGATACCCCGCTCCAACCCGTTCGTGGGCCGCGCCGGCCGCGACGAGATCTACTCCTACGGACTCCGCAACCCCTACCGATTCTCGTTCGATCGCCGCGGCGGCAAGCTGGCGATCGGCGACGTCGGCCAGGATCGCTGGGAGGAGATCGACTACCTGAAGCGGAAGGCGGCCAACGGCGCGAACTTCGGCTGGGACGCCTACGAGGGACGAGCGCCGTTCGAGCCGCAGGCGATCGGGCCGCACGTCGAGCCGATCGCCGTCTACAGCCACTCCGGCGGGAGATGCTCGATCACCGGCGGCTACGTGTACCGCGGCCCCCGGGTCCCGTCGCTGCGCGGTCGCTACGTCTACGCCGACTTCTGCGGCGGGCAGATCCGCAGCCTCGTCCCGGACGTGCCGAGCGCGAGGGGCGACGAGCCGGTCGGCCTGCCGACGCAGCGCGGCATCTCGAGCTTCGGCGAGGATGCCAAGGGCAACCTCTACTTCACCAACCTCTACAGCGGCGGCGTCTACGAGATCGTCTCGGGCCGCTAGGCCGAGGGGTCAGCCGAGGCGGACGTAGCCCGCGAAGGGCTCGGCGCCCTTCCGCTGGACGTCGGCGAGCGTGAAGACGTGGTCGCGGTCGCCGTCGAGGCGGGCCGGCCTCGCGCTGCCTCCCGGGACCAGGCGGCTGCCGTCGGCAAGCTCCACCGGCGCCCGTCCGCCGCCGTCGGCGGATCGGGCGGCGTTTCCCGTGACTGTCGCGTTGGGTGCCATCAGGACCGCCACATTAGCGGATGCTAACCGGAAATTTGCAATCTAAATGTCATTTTCAGCGTGATATCCGTCACGCGAGGCCCTCCGCCTCGTACTCGCGCAGGAAACCCTCGAACTCGCGCATGTGGCCCTGCTCGTCCCGGAGGATCGCCAGGATCATGTCCTCGGTGACCGGGTCGACCTCGGCCGCGAACTCGCGGATCTCGTTGTAATAGGAGATCGCCCCGGCCTCGGCCTCGATGACCCCGCGGATCACGTGCGGGATGTCGGTCTGCTCGCTGGCCGGCTGCAGGTAGTCCTGCTCGGGCGTGAAGTCCTTCGAACCCGGGACGACCCCGTAAAGCTCCTTGATCCGGGCCGCGAACTGCTGGGCGTGACCGAGCTCCTCGGTGATGTCCTCGGCCAGCGACTGCTTGATCTCCTGAGCGCGGACCCCGTCCGGATTGACCGAGTTGGTGATGTAGCTCATCACCGTCTCGATCTCCATCCAGTAGGCCTTCTCGAGCATGCCGACCAGCTTCTCGCGGCCATCGCGGCTGTCGTCGGAGAGGATCCCTCGCGAAACTTCTGACACGTCTGCTCCTTGACTTGTTCGCCGGTGCCGCCGAACCCATCGGCGGCACTCGTTACAAATGCTCTCGATGGCTGCTACCCGGCCGGCCGAGGCCCTAACCGAGCGGCGCCGACGGCTCGCCGGCGTCGAGACCCGGACGCTGACCGTCGCCGGCGAGGGCCCACCGGTCCTGCTGCTCCACGGCTACGCCGACAGCGCCGACACCTGGCGGGCGATCCTGTCGCGATTCGCCGCGGCCGGGCGGCCGGCGACGGCGCTCGACCTGCGCGGGTTCGGCACCGCCGAGCCCCTCCACCCCAGCCGGCCGCTCCTGCCGCAGTGGGACGAGATGGTCGAGGCCGCGGTCGAGGAGCTCGCCGAAGAGCACGACGAGGACGCCTACGTCGTCGGCAACTCACTCGGCGGGGCGCTGAGCCTGCGCGCGGCCCAGCGCGATGGCGCGCCGGTCGCCGGGATCGTCCCGATCGCGCCCGCCGGACTCCACATGGCGGGCTGGTTCTCGGCGATCGAGCGTGAGTGGCTGGTCCGGCTCCTGCGCCTCTCGCCGGTCCCGGTCCCGGACCGGTTCGTCAGGCCGGTCGTCGGCCGCGTCTACCGGACGCTCGCCTTCGCCGATCCGGGCGCGGTCGATCCGGGGGTCGTCGACGCCTTTGCCGGCCACCTCGCCGGCTTCGCACAGAGCATGGGGGTGCTCGACACCGGCCGCCGGCTCCTGCCCGAGCTCGACGATCCCTTCGAGCTCGAGCGGATCGATTGCCCGCTGCTGCTCGTCTGGGGCGAGCGCGACCGGATGGTCTTCACGACCGGCGCCGAGCGGGTGCTTCGGACCGTCGACTACTCCGACATCGAGGTCATCCCCGGCTGCGGGCACTGCCCGCAGGTCGAGGTCCCCGACGTGCTCGCGGCCCTGCTGCTCGACTTCCCCGGCAACCTCGAGTACGCGCCCCAGCAGAGAAACGGAGACTGATCCGGGACGGGGAGGGCACGGAAGGGGCGACTCCCGCGTGCCGTTCGTGAATCTCGCCAGGCCCGGCGACTCGAATGCCACGAAAGGGTCGGATAGCGACCCGAACGTGACATCCGCGCGCGGCTGCCAGCCGAATGACACGAACGGGAGCTGGCGGAGCATCTGCGAGAAGCGGGCCTCGCCGGAGAGGAGAAGCGTCGGCCACAGATCGCCGCTCCATCCTCCTCACTGCCAAAGCCCGCTCCACCCGCTAACTACCCGAGGGCGCAGGCGCCGGCGGTCAGGCGGAGGCGGCGTCCGCGGCCGGCTCGTCGACCTCGGAGTCGATCGTGCCGTCGTTGCCGAGGTCGCCGTCGGGCGGCAGCTCGCCGCCGCGCTCGGTTCCCGCGATCAGCTCGTCGGGCTTCAGCTCGTCGGGCACGAAGCCGGACTTCATGCCGAAGTAGACGGCCTGCGGGTGGTGGGCGATGATCGCCACCGTCGACTGCTCGGGCTCCACCGCCCAGCCGGTCGAGAGCTTCATCCCGATCTCCTCGAGCCCGAGCAGGCGCCAGACCTTCTCGTGCTCGGACTGCTCCGGACAGGCCGGGTAGCCCCACGAATAGCGGCGCCCCTGGGCGGGTTCGATCCCGAGCTCGGCGCGGGCCCGCGCGTGCAGCCACTCGGCCATCCCCTCGGCGGACTGGACGCCGAGGCCGTGCACGAAGAGCTGCTCGGCGAACTCGCCGTCGCGCTCGAGCTGCTCGATCCGCTCGGTCACCTCGGAGCCGGCCGTGACCCCCTGCAGGACGACGACGTCGCGCTCGCCGGATTCGATCGGTCGGAAGAAGTCGCTGAGGCAGATCCGGTCGTGCTTGGGCTGGCGCGGGAAGACGAGCCGCTCGAGCTCGCGATCGGGGTCCTCGGGATCGAAGACGACCAGCTCGTTGCCGTCGGCATTGGCCGGGAAGAAGCCGATCCGCGCCTTCGGGTGGAGGTAGTCCTGCTCGGCCCACATCCGCTCGAGGCGGGCGCTGAACCCCTCCTCCTCGCCGTCGCCCTCGACGATCTTCCGCCACGCCTCCCCCTTGACGCCGCGGCCTCCCCAGTGGAGCTTGAAGAGGACGTGGCGGTCGAGGTAGGGAAAGACCTCCGCGAGGTCGACGTCGACGTCGCGGACGCCGAAGCGCTCGACGGCGGGGATCGGCGTCGTCGTCGAGACCGCCGAACGGACCGAGTCGTCGGTCGTCGGCGGGCTGTCGTCCACGACGACGGGCTTCTCCCGGAGTGCCTTCGCCTCGGCGCGGAACTTCACGACCAGCGCCTCGCGCGCCTCGTCGTCGATCAGCGAGTCGACCGTGTCGAGGCCGACGAAGGCGTCCTTGCAGTAGAAGACCCCGGGCTCGTAGATCTCGTCGGACTCGCGGCCGTGCGGATAGAGCGCCCGGCGGCCGAAGTCGCGGTTGATCGCGGCGCCGCCGATCAGGACCGGGAAGTCGAGGCCGCGCTGGTGGAGCTCCTGGATGCAGGCGGGCATCTGCTTCGAGGTCGAGACGAGCAGCGCCGAGAGCCCGATCGCGTCGGCCTCGTGGTCGACGGCGGCATCGATGATCTGCTCGATCGGGACCTGCTTGCCGAGGTCGACGACCGTGTAGCCGTTGTTGGTCAGGATCGTGTTGACGAGCGACTTGCCGATGTCGTGGACGTCGCCGAACACGGTCGCGATCACGACCGTGCCCTTCGTGTGTCCCTCGATCCGGTCGAGGTAGTTCTCGAGCTGCGCGACGGCGCGCTTCATGACCTCGGCCGACTGGAGCACGAACGGCAGGATCAGCTCGCCGGCGCCGAACTTGTCGCCGACCTCCTTCATCGCCGGCAGCAGCACGGTGTTCAGGGTCGGGACGGCGCCGATCTTCTCGACCGAGCGGTCGATCCATTCCTCGACGCCCTCCTTCTTGCGGCGGAGGATCTGGTAGTGGAGCGCCTCCTCCGGCTCCATCCCCTCGGTCGGATCGCCGGCCTCGGCGGCCTCCTCCTCCGGGTCCTTGCTCTCGAAATGGGCGATGAACCGCTCGAGGGCGTCGTCGGAGCGATTGAAGACGAGGTCGTCGGCGAGCGCCCGCTCCTGCTCGGGGATCTCCCCGTACGGGGTGATGTGGTTCGGGTTGACCATCGCGAGGTCGAGCCCGGCGGCGACGCAGTGGTGCAGGAACGCCGAGTTCAGCACCGCCCGCGCCGCGGGCGAGATCCCGAACGAGACGTTCGAGACGCCGAGCGAAGTCTTCACGCCGGGCAGCTCCGCCTTGATCCGCCGGATCCCCTCGATCGTCTCGACCGCCGACGGGCGCCACTCCTCGTCGCCGGTCGTCAGCGTGAACGTCAGCGCGTCGAAGATCAGCAGCTCCGGGTCGAGGCCGTGCTCCTCGCAGGCGAGGCGGGTGATCTCGCGGGCGACCTCGAGCTTGCGGTCGGCGGTCTTCGCCATGCCCTGCTGGTCGATCGTCAGCGCGATCAGCGCCGCGCCGTGGCGGATCGCCAGCGGGACGACCCGGTCGAGCTTGTCGCGACCGGCCTCGAGGTTGACCGAGTTGACGATCGCCCGGCCGGGAATCCGCTCGAGCGCAGCCTCGATCACCTCCGGCTCGGTCGAGTCGACCTGGATCGGAGCAGGCTGGCTGAGCGAGATCCGGCTCACGGTCTCGGCCATCTGGACGTCCTCGTCCTGGCGTTCGGTCAGCGCCACGCAGACGTCGAGGACGTGGGCGCCGCCTTCGACCTGGTCCTCGGCGACCTGGACGAGGCCCTCGTAGTCGTCGGCGAGCAGCAGCTCCTTGGCCTTCCGCGAGCCCTGCGAGTTGACCCGCTCGCCGATCAGCGTCGGCGCCGGCTCCTGAACGAGGTCGGCGGCCGTCATCATGCTCGCGACCCGCGGCGGGCCCGGTTCCGGACGCGGTCCCGGCTCGATGCCGCGGACGCGCTCGGCGATCGCCGCGATGTGATCCGGCGTCGTCCCGCAGCAGCCGCCGACCAGCCCGACGCCGTGGCGCTCGACGAACTCGCCGAGCACCTTCGCGATCTGCTCGGGCGTCTCCGGGAAGATCGTCTCGCCGTCCGGGCCCTGGATCGGCAGGCCGGCGTTCGGGATGCAGTGGACCGGCAGCGGCGAGGCCTCGCCGAGGTAGCGGATCGCGTCCCGCATGTCCTCCGGCCCCGTCGAGCAGTTGAGCCCGACGATGTCGACCCGCATCCCCTCGAGGATCGTGAGCACCGCCTGGATGTCGGTGCCGAGCAGCATCTTGCCGCCGTTCGGCAGCAG
>DATMCB010000005.1:0-7174 GCA_035558835.1 Solirubrobacterales bacterium | reverse complement strand
TTTCTCTGTCCGTCCGGAGCTTGAGTGATAGTTGAGAGTTTGCGCGCCCCACGCCCGCAAACTGCAGCCAAAGTAAGTGACAACGGGGTGCCTGTCAACGCCACCCTAAACGGTCTGCAAGATCGCTGTCTCAACCCGTAGTTGAGACTTTTCGATCCCTCAGGTCCGAGTCGAGGGTGACGTTTACTAGCCGACGACGGGCCGCGACGGCGACGAGAGGTCGATGTACGTGGCGCTCGTCAGCTTCGGATCGGCGAGAACCGAAGCGGCCGCGCGCCACTTCTGATCGGCATTCGCGGGGCTTCCGAAGCGCAGCTCGATGCCGCCGTTTAGGACCGCCACGACGCCGTGGCCTTTGTCCACCTCGGCCTTCTCGACCTGGGCCTGAAGCGGCTTCGGAACCGCTCCGAGGACGCGGGCGGCGGCGAGCTCGACCCCGCTCGCACGCTCCCCGTCGAGCTCGCCCCCGGCGACCTCGGGGAGGCCGTCGGGGCGGTCGACTCCGCTCGCCAGAACGGTGCCGTCGGCGGCGAGCAGCGTCCCGCCGTCGGCGCTGAGCCAGCCCGCCGGCGTCCGGCTCTGGACGTCGATCGTGATCCCGTGCGGGAAGTCGGTGTCGATCTTCAGCCCGACCACGGTCGGGTCGTCGGCCACCGCCGACTCGATCGCGGCCCGGTCGAGGTGCAGGGTGCTGAGCCCGGTCGCCGCCGCCGTCAGCCGGTCCTCGACGCCGGGAGCGACGTTCGCCCCGGTCACGCGGACGTCGTCGATCGCGACCAGCGAGGAGTCCCGGAACCAGAGCATGTAGCCGGCGGCCAGCGCCGCAAGGAGCAGCACAGCCAAGATCAGGCGGTTGCGAAGCCGCGGCCACGAGGGCATCGCCAGCGCCGGCCGGCGCGACAGCAGGCGCGAGGCGCCGGCCGCCATCAGTCCCGCCCCTCGCCGAGATCCCAGTCGGCCGGCCATTCGACATCGCCGAGCACCTGCACCTCCGGCTCGAGGACGACCCCGGTCTGGTCATGGACGCGGCGCCTGGCCGCGGACATCAGCGCGAGGATGTCGGCCGTCGTCGCCGTGCCGTCGTTCTCGACGAAGTTCGCGTGCTTCGCCGAGAGGTAGGCGCCGCCGACCCGCATGCCCCGGCAGCCGGCGGCATCGAGGAGCTGCCCCGACGAGCGCCCGTCGGCACGCTCGTCGTCGGGGTTCTTGAAGGTCGAGCCGAACGTCTTGATGCCGGACGGCTGCGCCTCGCGGCGGTTGCTGCGCATCTCCGCGAGCGTCGCCTTGACGGTCTTCGGATCTGCCGGCGCGAGCGAGAACTGCGCCCGGGCGACGACCTCGTCGTCGCGTAGGTTCGAATGCCGGTAGGAGAACCCGAGCTGGTCGGGGGTGCGGCGCTCGGATCCGGAGGCGGTGCAGACCGTCACCCAGTCGAGCGTCCTCGCGAGCTCGCCGCCGTAGGCGTTCGCGTTCATCCGCACCGCCCCGCCGACGGTGCCGGGGATGTTGACGCCGAACTCGAGCCCGGCGAGCCCCCAGCCGGCCGACTTGGCGGCCGCCGAAGGCAGCCGGACGGCGGCCCCGCAGAGCAGCCGCTCGCCGTCGCGCTCGATCCGCGCGAGGTCTCCGTCGAGCTTGAGCACCAGTCCTCTGAATCCATCGTCCGCTACCAGCAGGTTCGATCCCGAGCCGACCACTCCTACCTCGGCCCCGACGCCCCTGGCGTAGGCGAGCAGCTCGACGAGGCGCTCCTCGCTCCCGGCACGGGCGAACATCTCGGCGGGACCGCCGGCGCGGACCGTGGTCAGTCTCGCGAGGTCGAAGTCGCGCTCGATTCCCCCGGGGACCGTCATCGCTCCTCATCGACGAGGCGGTCGGCGAGCACGAACACGTCCCCGGCGCCGATCGTGACCAGTAGGTCGCCCTCCTCGAGGCGGCCGGCGAGGACCGCTTGGGCGCGGTCGACGTCGACGAGCCAGTCGACGCGCTTGCCGGGCGATGCGTCGGCCGCGGCGGCGGCGACGTCGAGGCCGCTGACCCCTTCGAGCGGCCCGACCGGGCGCTCGCGGGCGGGATAGACGTCGAGGACCCCGATCTCGTCGGCGCCGGCGAGCGCTCGGCCGAAACGCGACGCCAGGGCCTTCGTCCGCGAGTAGAGATGAGGCTGGAAGACCGCGATCAGGCGCCGGTGGGGCAGTTCGCGGAGCGCGGCCAGCGAAGCGGCGACCTCGGTCGGGTGATGGGCGTAGTCGTCGTAGACCGCGGCGCCGGCGTGGGTGCCCTTGCGCTCGAGGCGACGAGCCATCCCCGGGAACGTCTCGAGGGCGGCGATCAGGTCCTCGATCCGCGGCAGCCGTTCGTCGCGGTCGAGCGCGCAGGCCATCGCGCCGATCGCGGCCGTCGCGTTGGCGACGTTGTGGCGCCCCGGAACCGAGAGCCGGACCTCACGCTCGCCGATCGCCTCCGAGACGACCCGGAACCGGCAGCCGCCGGCGTCGGCTGCGACGTCGGTCGCGAGCAGGGCCGCCGCCGGACCGGGACCCGCTCCGGCCGGCGGTGCGACCGCGAATCCGAGCACCCGGCCGGCGCCGTCGAGGGCGGCCAGCCGTCCTTCGGCCGGCCGGACGACCGCCGCGGCGCCGGCCGTGAACTCGGCGAACGCGGCGATCAGCTCCGTCTCCCCGCCCCAATGCGAATGGTGGTCGAGCTCGACGTTGGTGACGAGCGCCACCTCCGGATCGAGCTTCAGGAAGCTGCCATCGCTCTCGTCGGCCTCGGCGACGAGCCACTCGGAGCTGCCGACGTCCGCGTTGGCTGGCGCTCCGCCCGGCCCGGCGCCGGGCAGCTCGCCGCCGAGCAGGAACCCCGGATCGGCTCCCGCCGCGACGAGCGCGTGGGCGATCATCCCCGCCGTCGTGGTCTTTCCGTGCGCCCCGGCGACGGCGATCAGCCGCCGGCCGGCGCAGACGCGGGCGAGCAGGTCGCCGCGATGGATCACCTCCTGGCCGCGCTCGCGGGCGACGACGAGCTCGACGTTGTCCTCGGGGATCGCGGTCGAGACGACGACGTCGGCATCGGCCGGGACGTTGGCGGGATCGTGTCCGATCGCCGGCTCGATCCCGGCGGCGCGAAGCCGCTCGACGTAGACGGACTCGGCCCGGTCGGAGCCGCTGACGCGATGGCCGAGCCTGCTGCAGACCAGCGCCAGGCCGCTCATCCCGGCACCGCCGATCGCGATGAAGTGGAGCGGGCGGCGGGCGGCCTCGCTCGCGTTCATCGGTCCCCTCCCCCTCCTGCCGCGGCGATGAGGATCTCGGCTGCGACCCGGCCGGCGGCCTCGGGGCGGGCGAGCAGCCGCGAGGCGGCGGCCATCTCCTCGAGCCGTTCGCGGTCGGCAAGAAGCGGCTCGACGGCGGCGATCAGGCGCTCTGCGTCGAGGTCCTCGTCCTCGACGATCGTCGCCGCTCCCGCTTCCTCCATCCAGCGTGCGTTGGCGTGCTGATGGCCGGCCGACGCGTACGGGTAGGGGACGAGCACGGCGGGACGCCCGGCGGCGGTCAGCTCGAAGACGGAACCGCCGGAACGGGCGAGGACGAGATCGCTCGCGGCGAGCGCGTCGGCGAGGTCGGGCAGGTAGTCGAGCAACGTGTAGCGGCTCGCGCCCTCGAGGCCGGGTGCGATCTCGGGATAGTCGCGGGTGCCGGCGACGTGAAGCACGTGGTAGGGACGGTCCTCGGCCGGACCGCCGGATCCGAAGGCGGACGCCGCTGCCCGGTTGATCCGCAGCGCCCCGAGGCTGCCGCCGAAGATCAGCAGGCAGGGGACATCGGGATCGATCGCGAACCGGCGCCGGGCTTCGCCGCGATCGGCGCGGGCGATCGTCGCCGACACCGGGCGGCCGGTGACGAGGTAGCGGCTCGAGTCGCGCCCGGGGATCGGAAAGGCCAGGCAGACGCGCCGGGCGCGGGGCGCGAGCAGGCGGTTGGCGAGTCCGAGGTGGCTGTCTGCCTCGGTGAGGACGAGCGGCAGCCCCATGCCCGCAGCCGCGATCCCGGTCGGTGCAGCGACGTAGCCGCCGCCGCCCATCACCGCATCGGCGCCGCGGGCCCTGAGAAACCCGCGGGCGCGGCGGACGCCGGCCGCCGACTGAACGAGCGCCCGAGCCGCCCGCAGCGGGTTGCGCCGGTCGAGCCCGGAGACGTCGAGGAAGTCGATCTCGTAGCCGCGCGCGGGAACGAGCTCGGCCTCGGCGCGATCGCGGGTGCCGACGAAGCTGACCTCGGCGTCGCGCTCAACGAGCGCGTCGGCGACGGCCAGCGCCGGAACCACGTGCCCCGCCGTACCGCCGGCCGCGATCACCACCCGCACGGCTGCTCCCGCGTGATGCCGTCCGCCGGGGCGCCGCGCGGGCGCTCCGGCCGCCGTCGACGACACGGAACCGGCGCCGATCTCCCGCCGCCGCCATCCGCGCCGATCCGCCGTTGGCCACGTTGAGGATCAGGCCGACGGACGCCAGGGCGACGATCAGGCTGCTGTTTCCATAGGAGACGAATGGGAGTGTCACTCCGGTCAGCGGGGCAAGGCCGAGGACGGCGAAGAGGTTGATCGACGCCTGGACCAGAATCATCGCCGTCAGCCCGGCGGCGAGCAGGCGACCGTAGCGATCCTTCGCCTTCTGGGCGGTCCTGAATCCGGCGTAGCCGAACACCATGTAGGCCCCGACCAGGAGCGAGATCCCGATCAGCCCGAGCTCCTCGCCGATCACCGCGGCGATCATGTCCGTGTGCGCCTCCGGCAGGTAGAACGCTTTCTGGACGCTCTCGCCGATACCGACGCCGAAGATGCCGCCCGAACCGAGCGCGATCGTCGCCTGCTGGCCCTGGAAGCCGGCCCCGGCGGCATCCGCGCCGGGATTGATGAAGCTGGTCAGCCGCGCCATCCGGTACGGCTCCATCAGGACCGCGATCGCGACGACCAGGAGCAGGGCGCCCGCGATCATCGCCAGGTGCCTGAGCTTCGCGCCGGCGGCGATCAGCAGCGCCGCGATCGAGAACGCCGTGACCATCGCGGTGCCGAGGTCGGGCTCGACGACGACGAGCGCGCAGACGCCTCCGGCGACGAGGAGGACCGGCCGGAGGCTGCGGAGGTCGCGGATCATCTGCGGCCGCTCGGCGAGGAGGCTGGCGGCGTAGAGGAGCAGCGCGACCTTGGCGATCTCCGAGGACTGGATCTGGATCGGCCCGAAGGCGAGCCAGCGCTGGGCGCCGTTCACCGACGTGCCCATGACCTTGGTGACGAGCAGCAGGCCCACGGCCGCGACGAGCAGCGTTCCGGTCAGCCGCCGGACGTTCGCGAGCCGCTGCATCGAGAGGATCTTCATGACGACGAGCCCGACGGCTCCGAACATCAGCGTCTTCTTCAGGTAGAAGAGGCTGTCGCCGTCGTTGAGAAGCGAGGCGCTCGAGCTGGCGCTGAAGACCATCACCGCGCCGAACGTGAGCAGGCACATCGTCGCGGTGAGCAGCAGCGTGTACTCGAGCGGCTTCTCCTTCGACCGCGAGCGCGAGCGGCCGCGAAGCCGCAGCCCGTTCCTGACGCTCGCGGCGATCCCGCTCACCGGAGCTCCTCGACGAGCTCGCGAAAGCGGCGGCCGCGCTCCTCGTAGTCGGCGAAGGCGTCGAAGCTGGCGCAAGCGGGTGCCAGCAGGACCGTCTCGCCGGGCCGGGCCGCCGCCGCGGCGTCGGCCACCGCGGTTGCGAGGTCGCCGCTCCGGCGCAGCGGCACCCCCGCCGGCGCGAGGTCGGCGGCGAGGTGATCGGCGGCCTCGCCGATCAGATAGCAGGCGGCGCAGTGTCCGGCGACCGCAGGGACGAGCGCGCCGAAGCGCTCACCCTTGAGGCTGCCACCGAAGATCGCGTGGATCCCGTCACCGAACGACGTCAGCGCGGCGTTTGCGGCGGCCACGTTCGTGGCCTTCGAGTCGTTGACGTAGGCGACGCCGCCGATCTCGGCGACGGGCTCGAGTCGATGCGGGACCCCGGCGAAGCCGGCTAGCCCGGCGGCGACTGCGTCGCGCGGCACCCCGGCCGCCAGCGCCGCGGCGGCGACCGCCATCGCGTTGCGGAGGTTGTGCTCGCCGGCGAGGCTGACGTCGGCGCCGTCGATCAGGACGCCCTCGTCGTCGCGAATCGCGCCCGCCTCGAAGCGGAGCGCGCAGCCGCCCTCGGCGCAGCCGCCGATCCCGTACCGCCGCCGCGTGGCGGCACCGGGGAGATCGATCCCGTGGAGGGCCGGCTCGTCCGCGTCGAAGACCGCGTCGGCGCCGGCCGGCTGAGCGGCGAAGATCCGCAGCTTCGCGTCGAGGTAGGCGTCGAGGGTGCCGTGGCGATCGATGTGGTCGGGGCTGAAGTTGAGGAGGACCGCGACCTCGGGCGCGAATGCGACCGAGTCCTCGAGCTGGAACGACGAGCACTCGCAGACGATCGTCGCCTCGGGATCGACCGAGCCGGCGAGCGAGGCGAGCGGCGTCCCGACGTTGCCGGCGACGACTGCCCGCATCCCGGCCGTCGCGAAGACGTGCCCGAGCCACTCGGTCACGGTCGTCTTGCCGTTCGTACCGGTCACGGCGACGAACCGGTTCGGCGTCAGCCGCCAGCCGAGCTCGAGCTCGCCGATCACCTCCTTGCCCGCCTCCCGAGCCGCCGCGATCACCGGAGCGTCCCCGGGCACCCCGGGGCTCTTGACCACGGTCTTCACGCGCTCGAGCAGTCGGATTCCGTCGCCATCGAGATCGAGTTCGACGCCGGACCCGGCAAGCCTGCCGGCATCCGCAGGAGTTCCGCGGTCGGTGCCGTACACGCGCGCGCCGGCGGCGAGCAGCGCTTCGGCTGCGGCGACGCCGGACCGCGCCAGCCCGACGATCAGGAACGGGCCGTCGGGCAGCGGCGGTCGCGGGATCGATGACGGCACGATTGAAGTTTCGCCATGACCGTGGACGTTCCCCTGACGGGCTGGGAGCCCGCTGCTCGGCGTCCTCGTCGGCTCACGGCCAATCTTCGGCCGTTTCGCCTCCTGCGCCCTTGATCAGCGGGCTCCCACCCTCGTCAGACCTATCCAATTGAGTTTTGGAAGATCGTGTAGCCGATGCCGGCGAGGACGGCGGCGATGATCCAGA
>DATMCB010000004.1:0-3885 GCA_035558835.1 Solirubrobacterales bacterium | reverse complement strand
GCCGCGATCGAAGATCTCGATTCCCGGCTACGGGAGGCTCCTCGACCGGTTCCGGGAGGCGCTCGGGGTCGGCACGTGCGCTCTCGTCGGCAACTCGATGGGCGGTTTCGTCGCCGCCGAGGTCGCGATCGGCGAGCCCGAATGGGTCGAGCGCCTCGTCCTCGTCTCCTCGGCGGGGATCAGCCATGCGTCGATGCGGCGCGGGCCGGTCGTCGCGGGAGCGCGGATCAGCGTCGCGACGAACCCGCTGCTGACGCGGATCGACTTCGCCTCGATGCGACGGCCGGGGCTGCGGGAGCTCGCATTCGGCAAGGTGATGCGGCATCCGGAGCAGATGCCGCGCGAGCTGCTCGTCGAGTTCATGGCGCCGGCGCTCGGAGCGCCGGGGTTCCTGCCCGCGGTGGCGGCGCTGACCGGCTACGACCTGCTCGACAAGCTGCGCCGGATCCGGGTGCCGACGCTCGTCGTCTGGGGCCGCGACGACCTCGTCGTCCCGGCTGCCGACGCGGCCGGCTTCACCGAGCGGATCCCGCACGCCGAGCTGGTCGTCTTCGAGGATTGCGGCCACGTCCCGATGGCGGAGCGACCGACCCGCTTCAACCGCCTGCTCGCCCGCTTTCTGGGCGACATCCCCAGCTAACGACGCTTGACGACTGCGAGCAGCGCCTCGGGGATGCGGCGCCGCGAGCCGTCGAGCGCATCGCTGAGGGCGGCCGCGGCGTCGGGGCCGTGGATACCGGTCCCGTGGCCGGTCAGCAGGTGCACCGGCTCGTAGGAGGCGAGGCGGCGCGGCGGCGTCAGCCGCATCATCGGGTGGATGCCGATCCGCTCTGAGCCGGCGCGGAAGTACGGCGCCGTTCCGACCGACTCCGGCACGATCAACGCCCGATCGGCCGGCGCGAAGATCGCCACCTCCTTCCAGAACCGGTTCTCGACGACCCGCACCGCCTCGAGCCCGCTGCCGGCGACGCCTCCGAACGGGACCCGGTGGAGGGGGACGCCGTGGCGCTCGGCGAGCTTCGCGCAGTCGCGCTCGTGGCGGTCGAGGAGCTGGAGGACCCCGGCGATCTCGCTCCCGGCGGCGACCGCGGCGATCCGCTCGTCGAGGCCGGGTACGTCGACCGGATCGACGATCCAGACCTTCCCGGGCGGGTCACCGAGGCGGACCGCGTGGCAGGCCCGCTGCATGACCTCGCCGGCGTCGGCGAGCCAGGAGATGCCGAGGTCGTGCTCCTCGAATGCCGGATCGCTCATCGCCCGGAGCCTACGCGAGGGCGACCGTGCAGCGGCCGTCGCCGGCCGGTCGAGGTTGGGTACCCGCCACGGATGTGCGCCGATCGCCGCGTGCTACCTTCAATGGCGTGCTGTCGATCGTGCGATGTCCTGCTTGTGGTAAGGCAACCGTCGCGGTCGGCACCCGGAAGTCGCCGGTGAGCTGCTCACGCTGCGGCGCGCCGATGCCGAGCGAGGAGTCGCTCGCGCGAGCCGACTCGGAGACGCTCGAGCACAAGGTCCGCGAGCAGCTCTACGGTCCGCACGGGCTGAGCCGCCCGCGCGGCCCTACGCCGTGACGGCCCCCTCGGAGGCGCTCGAGACGCTCGCCGCGTACTTCGCCATCACCCCGCTCCGGAAAGCGGGCTCAGGAGGCGTGTAGGCGGCGACCCGGGCGGCGATCTCCTCGTCGCTGAGATCCACGTCGATCGAACGTCCCTCGACGTCGATCGTGATCGTGTCGCCCTCGCGGATCGCGGCGATCGGACCTTCCTTGACGGCCTCGGGGGCGACGTGGCCGATCATCAGCCCGCGCGTGGCCCCCGAGAAGCGCCCGTCGGTGATCAGGGCGACGTCCTCGCCGTGGCCGCTGCCGACGATCGCGGCGGTCACCTGGAGCATCTCCCTCATCCCCGGTCCACCGGTCGGTCCCTCGTTTCGGATCACGACGATGTCGCCGGGGTTGATGCCGCCGGCCTTGACGACCGCGAAGCAGTCCTCCTCGCGCTCGAAGACCCGGGCCGGGCCGGTCTGGCCCATCCGCTCCGTTCCGGCGACCTTGACGACGGCCCCGTCCGGGGCGAGGTTCCCGTGCAGGATCGCCAGCCCGCCCTGCGCCTTGACGGGGTCGTCGACGGGCCGGACGACGTCCTGGCCCGGCGCCTCGTCGGCGCGATCGGCCTCCTCGCCGATCGTCCTGCCGGTCACGGTGATCTCGTCGCGGTTCAGCAGCCCGGCGGCGGCGAGGCGACTGAGGATCAGCGGGACTCCGCCGGCGCGGTAGAGGTCGGTCGCCACGTAGCGGCCGCCCGGCTTCATGTCCGCGAACAGCGGCGTCTCCCGGGAGATCCGCTCGAAGTCGGCCATCTCGAGCGGGATGCCGGCCTCGCGAGCGACGGCGAGGAGGTGGAGGACCCCGTTCGTCGATCCCCCGGATGCGCAGACGCAGGCGATTGCGTTCTCGAGCGAGCCCCTGGTGATGATTTGGCTCGGTCGCAGATCGTCGGCGAGGACCTGCATTATCAGCTCGCCGACCTTCTCGGCGACGGTCCCCTTCGCTTCGTCCTCGGCCGGGACCATCGCCGAGCCGCCGGCGGAGATCCCGAGCGCCTCGAACGCACAGGCCATCGTATTCGCGGTGAACTGGGCCCCGCAGGCGCCGGCGCCAGGGCTGGCGACGCCCTCGAGCTCCCGCAGCTCCTCGTCGCTGACGGTTCCCGCGGCGTGGCCGCCGATCGCCTCGAAGACGTCGAGGATCGTGACGTCGCGACCGTGGTAGCGACCGGGTGCGATCGAACCGCCATAGAGCATGAGCGACGGGATGTCGAGCCGCGCCAGAGCCATCACGCAGCCGGGGATCGTCTTGTCGCACGCCGACAGCGCGATCACTGCATCGAACTGGTAGCCGCGTGCGGTCAGCTCGATCGAGTCGGCGATGACCTCGCGGCTGACCAGCGAGCTCTTCATCCCCTTCGTGCCCATCGTGATCCCGTCCGAGATCGCGATCGTGTTGAACTCCATCGGCGTCCCGCCTGCGGCCCGCACGCCCTCCTTGATGTGCTCGGCGAGACCGCGGAGGTGGAAGTTGCAGGGCATCGCCTCGATCCAGGTGTTCGCGATCCCGATCGTCGGCCGCTTCAACGCCGCATCGTCGAACCCGATCCCCTTCATGTAGGCGCGCGCCGCAGCGCGGTCGGGACCGTCGAAGACGGCGGCAGAACGGGGTCGCGGGAAGTTGGACGATTCGCTCAAGGGATCTGGTCCTATCGGCTAGACGTTTCCGCCGCCGGCGCCGTCGAGGTTGCCCTCGGTGGCCGCGGTGGAGCGGGCCGTCCATTCGCTGAGCCTGGCGATGTCACGGCGGACGTGGTCGGGGTCGAGCTGCCGCCCGGGCAGGTGCATGTTGGCCTCGTTGATCAAACCGCGCTCGTCGGCCTGCAGCCCGAGCCACTTCGCAAGGGCGTCGTCGGCGTCGGGGAGGCGGGTGGCCCCGTCCGGCTCGCTGCGGTCGGGAAAGGAGACGCAGTGCTCGTTGAGGAGCTCGCCGGTGGCGGCGTCGAAGCTGACGATCGGCTTGTGCGGGTAGATCAGGTACCCGTAGGCGGTCCCGTCGCCACCGCCGCCGAAGCAGTGCAGGAACCCGAGCGCCCGGTAGGCCTCGAGCGCCTCGGCGCCGAGGACCTCGCCGAGCAGGCGCTCGGCCCGGCGCTCGGCCCGGAGCTGCTCGCCGGGATCGGGGACGCGCCGGCCGGCTCGGGGCCGCGGCTCCGCACGGGGGCGCATCCGCCGCCTGTGAACGAGGTCGGGCACGAACGCGAATGCCGCGAGGACGACGCAGACCAGCGCCAGAGCTGCTGCCGCGGCGCCGATCATCCGCCCGCTGCTGGTGGGATG
>DATMCB010000003.1:0-2837 GCA_035558835.1 Solirubrobacterales bacterium | reverse complement strand
ACCTCGGCAACTACATCGGCGCGATCCGCCAGTACGTGGCCGGCCAGGAGAGCGCCGGCCCCGAGGAGGAGGCGATCTACTGCATCGTCGACCTGCACGCGACGACCGTCGGCTACGACCCCGCCGTCCTCCGCGAGCGGCTCTACGACACGACCGCGATCCTGCTCGCCGCCGGCCTCGACCCGGAACGCTGCGTGCTGTTCCGCCAGGGAGACGTCCACGAGCACACCGAGCTGACCTGGCTGCTCGGCGCCGTCACGGCCTGGGGCGACCTGAACCGGATGCACCAATGGAAGACGAAGCGCGAGCAGGCCGAGAGCCAGTCCGGAGCGTTCGTCTCCGCGAGCCTCTTCAACTACCCGATCCTGATGGCGGCCGATGTGCTCGCGTACCGCGCCACCGAGGTCCCCGTCGGCGACGACCAGCGCCAGCACGTCGAGCTGATGCGCGAGATCGCCCGGCGTTTCAACGAGCGCTTCGGCGCGACCCTGGTCGAGCCCGAGCACCGGATCCCCACGATCGGGGCGCGGGTGATGGACCTCCAGGACCCGACCAGCAAGATGTCGACTACGGGCGGCAGCGACGCGGGCACGGTCTACGTGCTCGACGAGCCGGACCGGATCCGCAAGAAGCTGAGGAGCGCGGTCACCGACTCCGGTCGCGAGGTCCGCCGCGGCGGACCGGGGGACGGCAAGGAGGGAATCGAGAACCTGATCGAGATCCTCTGCGTCGCCCGCGACATCGACGCCGGACAGGTCGAGGCGGAGTTCGAGGGCAAGGGGTACGGAGACTTCAAGGCCGCCGTCGGCGATGCGGTTGTCGACTTCCTGGCGCCGGTCCGCGAGCGCTACGCGGCGCTGCGCGGCGATCAGGGCGAGCTCGAGCGGATCCTCGCAGCCGGCGCCGGCAAGGCCCGGGCGCTCACCGCCCCGGTCCTCGCCGACGTCCGCGCGGCGATGGGCGTCGGCGAGCCCCGGGCCGACCGCCGGCCCGCCTAGTCTTCAATCCGTGCGTACTGCCGACCTCGAGCTCGACCTCGACGTCTTCGCCGGCCCCTTCGACCTGCTCCTGGCGATCGTGCTCCGCGAGGAGATCAGCCTGCTCGAGGTCGAACTCGGAGCGATCGTCCTCGCCTACCTCGAGCACCTCGACGAGGAGGGCGAGCTCGATCTCGAGGCGGCGACCGAGTTCCTCGTCCTGATCGCGGCGCTGCTCGAGCTGAAGTCACGGCTGATGCTGCCGGCCGAGGATGAGCCGGAGCTCGATCTCGGCCCGGAGGAGGCCGCCGACGAGCTGCTCGCGCGGATGCTCGAGTACCGGCGCTACAAGGACGCCGGCGAAGAGCTGAGCCGCCGCTTCGCTCGCGAATCGCCGTACCTGTACCGCTCGGCTCCGCTGCCGGTCGAGTTGCGGCGGATCTCGCTCGAGGCCTCCCGCCAGGCCTACGACCCCGATCGGCTCGGCGTCGCGCTCGGCGACCTGCTGACCCCGCCGCCGGTGGTCGACACCAGCCACATCCGCCCGACGGTCTCGCTCGAGCGCCGCCTCGACGTCCTCCGCGGCCTGCTCGGGAGGAGCGCCCGGATCGACTTCGACGACGCCTTCGGCGGCGAGGACCGGCTGACTCAGGCGGTGACGATCTTCGCCCTGCTCGAGCTCCACAAGAAGGGCGAGGCGACCTGGTCGCAGGGTGAGAACTTCGGTCCGATCGAGATCACCGCCGGTCGCGCAACGGCACGGCGCGCGGACGGGGCGGCCGGCGGGGCGGCCAAATGAGCGGGCGGGACGGCAGCGCAGCGGAGCTTGCGCGCGTGGTCGAGGCGCTGCTCTTCTTGGCACCCGACCCGGTCCCGGTCGGCGAGCTGATCGACGCCTGCGAGGTCAGCGAGGTGCAGATCCGAAACGCGCTCGACCTCCTCGCCGAGGAGCTCGCACCGGGGCGCCGCGGCATCGTCCTCCGCGAGGTCGCGGGCGGCTGGGCGCTGGCGACCGATCCTGGCGCCGAGCCGGCGGCCCGGCGGCTGCTCGCCCGCCCGAAGACGCCGCCGCTGACGGCCGCGCAGGCCGAGACGCTCGCGATCGTCGCCTACCTGCAGCCGGTCTCGCGTCCGGAGATCGCCAGGATCCGCGGCGTCAGCTCGGAGTCAGGCGTGCAGACGCTCAGCGAGCGCGGCCTGATCGAGGAAGCGGGGAGGTCGCGGTTCGGCGCCGTCATCTACCGGACGACGGAGCTCTTCGAGCGCCTGTTCGGGCTCACCGGCCTCGAGGGCCTGCCGGACGTCTCGAAGTTCGACCCGACGCCCGAGGACGCGGCCGAGCTGCGCGAGCGCCTGCTCAAGGCCGGCGAGCAGCGCGCCTCGCCCTAGGCCGGGCTGGATGACCGATCCCGAACCGATCATCTGAGGTGCGCCTCGCCCGCTACCTCGCCCATTGCGGCGTCGCGTCGCGGCGGGCCGCCGAGAAGCTGATCGCGGCCGGCCGGGTCAGCGTCAGCGGCGAGGTCGTCACTGATCCCGCCCGCGACGTGGACGCCGACAGCGGCGTGGCCTTCGACGGCCGTGCCGTCGCTCCCGAGCCGCACGAGACCTGGGCCGTCAACAAGCCGCGGGACGTGACATCGACCGCGGACGAGCCGGGGCGGCGGCGGGCCGTCGTCGATCTCGTCGCCAGCGAGCGTCGCCTCTATCCGGTCGGGCGCCTCGACGCCGACTCGACCGGACTGATCCTCGTCAGCAACGACGGCGAGCTGGCGAACCGGCTCACCCATCCGCGCTTCGGCGTCGCCAAGACCTACCGGGCGCGGCTACGGGGGCCGATCGGCGACCGCGAGATCGAGC
>DATMCB010000002.1:0-5913 GCA_035558835.1 Solirubrobacterales bacterium | reverse complement strand
GCCTCGGCGAGCGCTTCGGTGGCGAGGTCGAGCAGGGCCGTCGCGGCGCCACGGCGCTCGCCGCGCGGATCGGTGAAGAGGCGCTCGATCTCGCCGGTCCGCTCGTCCCAGGCGACGAACGCGAAGACGCCCTCGACGTCGACGGCGACGAGATCGGCCGGATGGCTGCTGCCGCGAACCGCGCGGTCGATCCGTGCGGCGCCGAGATAGCCGCCCCAGCCGGCGATCCCGGCCCGCCGCAGCACCTCGCTGACCGCTCCGCCGTCGCCCGGATCGGCGCGCCGGATCCACCACTCCCCGCCCATCTTCAACTCAGTCGTACTTGCCGGCTTCGATCTGCTCGATGAGCACCTTCGACTCGTCGCGGACCCAGTTGCCGTCGGCGGTCTCGATCACCGGCAGCATCGTCTGACCGGTGTGCTCGCGGACCGATCCGCGCCGCCCCCGCGGGAAGGTCGGCTCGAGGACCGCTTCGTAGTCGACGCCGCGCTCCTGGAGGGCCTCCTCGACCTTCCAGCAGGGATGCCCGTCGAACTTCAGCCAGGTCAGGCCGCAGCGGTGCAGCTTCACGCTCATCGGTTGCCTCCGTGGTCGGTTGCGGCCACGCTACCGGCGCCGCGGCCGACGGCGCAACTACACGCAGCCCCCGAGAACGAAAGAGACGGCCCGGGGCGACTCGGTGGCCTGCCTCGCGCGTAGCCTTCGCGCGTTCAAAGCCTCTCGAGTCGGCCTATGAGAGCTCTCCCCCCACTTGGCTTTCGTGGAGTTCCTTCTCTCTCCGGACCGCTGCGGCGACCATACGGCCGGGCACCGGCGAGCGCAAGGGCCAACCGGAAACGGTTACCGCTATTTGCGAGAAACCGGGCTCGACCGGTCAGCGATCGTCGGCCGCCGGCGCGGCCGTCGAGCCCGCCGCCGGCTCTTCTTCGCCGGCCCCGGCCTCGAGCTTGCGGACGAGGTCGTCGAGGTCGAGCCGCTGAAGCTCGCCGGAGACGGCATCGAGCTCGCCCTTGCAGTACTCGACGAGCGACTTGCCCTCGCGGCAGAGCTCGAGCGTCTCGCGCAGCTCGGCCTGGCCGGAGTCGAGCCGGACGATGATCTGCTCGAGCCGCTCGACGGCGGCCTCGTAGCTACGCGGCTCCGCTCCCCCGCCCGCGGCGGCGTCGGTCTCAGTCATCGTCGATCACCTCGGTGAGCACATCATCGTCGCTGAAGCGGACGCGGAGCCGTTCGCGGCGGCGAGCCTCGGCGGCCGCGGTGACGATCTCCTCGCCGCCGGCGTCGGTGACGATCGCGTAGCCGCGCTCGAGGACGCGGTCGGGATCGTGGGCGGCGAGCGTCTGGGCGATCCGACGCAGGTCTGCCGACCGGCTCGCGGCGGCGGTGCGGGAGTGGCGCTCGAGCACGGCGGCGCGGGCGACGGTGCGATCGCCGGCGGTGCCGGCAGCGTGGAGCGCCGCCCGCCGCTTGCGGGCCAGCACCAGGGCGCGCCGCGCGCCGTCGCCGGCATCGCGGGCGATGACCCGGCTCGACGAGGCGCGGATCTCGCGGATCTTCTGATGGAGGTAGCGGCGCTGGCCCTCGGTGTGGTGCCCGAGCGCCCGGGCGACGGCGGCGAGGTGGCGGGCGCGGCCTCTCCCCGCCTCGCGGCCGCGGCCACAGAGCCGGGCGGCATCGGCGGCGAGGCGGACGTGCTGGTCGGCGACGTCGACGCGGACGGCCTCCTCGATCGCGTGGGTCGGAGTCGAGCAGCAGACGGCGGCGACGTCGTCGATCAGCGTCCGGTCCGACTCGTGGCCGACGGCGGAGACGACCGGGACCCGGAGCAGCGCCACGGTCCGACAGAGCGTCTCGTCGCAGAACGCCCAGAGGTCGGCGAGGCTGCCGCCGCCGCGGGCGACGACGATCACCTCGACCTCGGGCAGGGCGGCGAGGTCGCTGAGCGCCCGGGCGATCTTCGGCGCCGCGTGGCGGTCCTGGACCGGCGGATGGGCGAAGACGGTGCGGCCCGCCCATGAGCGGCGGGCGAGGCCGGCGAGCAGATCGGCCTCGGCCGCCGAGCCGCGCCCGGTGACGATCCCGATCGTCCGCGGCAGGACCGGCCGCGGCAGCCGCTTCTGCGGCTCGAAGAGCCCTTCGGCGCTGAGCTTGCGGCGCAGCTCGGCGAGCCGCGCGAGCAGATCACCCTCCCCGGCGAGGCGCAGCCGCATGCAGCGGAAGCTGAACGAGGGCGACGCCGTCGCACTGCCCGGGTAGTAGTCGGGGCCGCCGAAGACGACGACCTCGGTCCCGTCGCGAACCGCGCCGTCGGGCAGCTTCATCCGGTCCCAGTCGTTCCGCCACATCGAGCAGGGGATCGCGCCGTCGGCATCGCGAAGCTCGAAATAGGCGGCCTTGGCCGTCAGTCGCAGGTTCGTCACCTCGCCGATCACCTGGACCCGAGCGCGCTTGCGCAGGAAGTCGCGGAGCGCCGCCGCGTAACGGCCGACCGGGTAGGGGGCCGGGCCGCTTCCGGAATCGCCGTCGGCGGGTGCGGCGCCCGGGATCGTCTCCTGACGGTGCTCTGCCATCCCTACGAGGATCGCAGGCCGTGAACCCGGCATCGGCGGCGGAGCGGCCCGGCGCGGTGACTTGAGATGCTGAGGACACACGCAGTCCAGCGACGAGAGGAGAGTTCGAGATGGCAGCCACCGGTCACGCGAAGTGGACGGGCAGCGTCGAAGCCGGCTCGGGGACGGTCGACACCGGCACGAAATCGCTCGAAGGCACCTACACGGCGGCGTCGCGGTTCGGCGACGGCAAGGGCACGAATCCGGAGGAGATGCTCGCGGCCGCGCACGCCTCCTGCTTTTCGATGGCGCTGTCGCTGATCCTCGGCGGGGCCGGTCACGCCCCCGAGAGCATCGAGACCGACGCCAGCGTCTACCTGCGCCGGACCGACGACGGCTTCGAGATCCACAAGATCGAGCTCGAGACGGTAGGCAACGTTCCCGGCATCGACGAGGACGAGTTCAAGCGCCATGCCGAGACCGCGAAGCGGGGCTGCCCGGTGTCGAGGGCGCTCGCCGCCGTCCCCGACGTCTCGCTCGAGGCCCGGCTGGCCGGCTGAGCACGCGGATGAGCGAGGGCGCGGAGTCGCGGGCCGCCTACCCGCACATCGAGACGCTGCAGACGCGCTGGGCGGACAACGACGTCTACGGCCACGTCAACAACGTCGAGTACTACGCGTTCTTCGACACCGTCATCAACCGCTGGCTGATCCGCGAAGGCGGCCTCGACATCCACGGCGGCGACGTGATCGGCGTCTGCGCGGAGTCCCACTGCACCTACGCGGACGGCTTCGCGTTCCCCGACGACATCGAGGCCGGCCTCCGGGTCGGACGGCTCGGCAACTCGAGCGTCACCTACGAGATCGGGCTGTTCGCGGTCGACGCCGTCGCGCCCGCCGCGACCGGCTGGTTCGTCCACGTCTTCGTCGACGCCGCCACCCGTCGCCCGGCCGAGATGCCGCCGCGGCTCCGGGCCAGCCTCGAGCGCCTCGTCCCCGCCGGGGAGCCGCGGTCGTGAGGGTCCGGAGCGCCGTCCTCCGCGAGATGGGCGCCGAGCGTCCCTACGCCGAGTCGAGGCCACTCGAGATCGCCGAGCTCGAGCTCGACCCCCCGGGAGCGGGCGAGCTCCTCGTCCGGGTCGGCGCTGCCGGGCTCTGCCACTCCGACCTCTCGGTCATCGACGGCTCGCGGCCGCGGGTGATGCCGATGGCGCTCGGCCACGAGGCTGCCGGCGAGGTCGTCGCGACCGGCGCGGGCGTGACCGCGTTCGCGACCGGCGATCACGTCGTCCTCGCCTTCGTCCCCGCCTGCGGCGAATGCGAGCCCTGCCGGGCGGGGCGTTCGGCCCTCTGTGAGCCGGGAGCGGCGGCGAATGCCGCCGGGACGCTGCTCGGCGGCGAGCGCCGCCTCCACGACGGAGACGACGCCGACGTCAACCACCACCTCGGGGTCTCGGCGTTCTCCGACCACATCGTCGTCTCCGAGAAGTCGGCGGTGAAGGTCGATCCGGAGCTGCCGTTCGAGATCGCGGCGCTGTTCGGGTGCGCGGTGCTGACCGGAGTCGGCGCCGCGGTCCACGCCGCCGCGATCGAGCCCGGCGACCGGGTCGCGGTCTTCGGGCTCGGCGGAGTCGGCCTCTCGGCGCTCCTCGGCGCCGTCCTCCAGGGGGCGGCGACGATCGTCGCCGTCGACGTGGTCGCCGCCAAGCTCGACCTCGCCCGCGAGCTCGGCGCGACCGACGCCGTCGCCGCCGGTCCGGGCGCGGTCGCGGCGATCCGGGAGATCACCGCCGGCGGCGCCGACCACGCGATCGAGACGGTCGGCAGCGCCGCGGTCCTCGCCGAGGCCTACGCGGCGACGCGGCGCGGCGGCACGACGACGACGGTCGGCCTGCCGGACCCGAGTCAGACCCTCGAGATCCCCGCCGTCTCGCTGGTCGCCGAGGAGCGGACGCTGCGCGGCTCCTACCTCGGCTCGAGCGTCCCCGCCCGCGACCTGCCGCGCTTCATCGACCTCTACCGGCAGGGCCGCCTCGACGTCGAGCGCCTGCTCACCGACCGGCTCGCACTCGAGGACATCAACGAGGGCTTCGACCGGCTCGCGAGCGGCGCCGCCGTCCGCCAGGCGGTCGTCTTCGGCTGACCGCCGCCGCGCTCAGCCGGGGATCGAGGGCGGCGCGCCCTTCGGGAACAGGGTCGACAGGTAGAGCACGACTGGACCATTGCCGCGGTTGGCGGCGTGGTGGTGATCGCTCGGCTGCTCGACGATCCACTGCCCGGCACGGAGCCGCGCCGTATCGCCCGCCTCGAGCTTGCGGACGAGGACCGGGTGATCGTCGGCGGGACCACGCTTGATCCGGGCGGTCCCCTCGTCGACGGTGTAGGTGAGGACTCCGGCGTCGACGTAGGCGATCTGGGTGCCGGGATGGTGGTGCTTGTCGAGCTTCGTGCCCGGCTGGATCGTGATCCGGGTCAGCGCCAGGGTCCGGTCCGGCGCCCCGCGCGCCTTCGACGTCTGCGCGAGCGGCTCGCGCACGACCGGCGCCGGATCGCCGCCGCCGAGCGCCCAGCCGACCGCGGCGCCGCCGGCGAGGGCGGCAAGGAGTACGACCAGGAGGGGGAACCAGCGGCCAGGCCGCACGGCTGCGCTCATCGGCGCCGCACCCTATCGGCCCATCCACGGGCGGGCGCCGGTCGCCGGCGACTGGGCACGGCGGGCCCGGTCGGCTAGGGTCGGAGGCCTTGGAGGACCTGACGCTCGACGAGACCGGGCATGGCGATCCGGCGGCTGTCTTCTCGGAGACCCATCGCGCCGAGGCCCGCACCGCGGGGATCTGCCCGAACGTCGTCGTCCTCTTCGGCGCGACCGGCGACCTCTCGCGCCGCAAGCTCCTGCCGGGGCTCCTGAACCTCTCGCAGGCGAGGCTGCTGCCCGACTTTCGCGTCATCGGCGCGGCCCGGACCGAGATGACCGACGACGAGTTCCGCGACTACGCGCTCGAGGCCTGCACCGAGTTCGGCCGACGCGACTTCAGCGAGGAGGCCCGGCGCGAGTTCGCGCAGCGGCTCAGCTACGTCAACGTCAAGGCGGGGCCCGAGCCGCTGCGGTCGGCGGTCACCAAGGCCGAGGAGGAGCTCGGCGACCCGGTCAAGCGGCTGCTCTACATGAGCGTGCCGCCGACGGCGGCGCTGAAGCTGATCGAACTCGTCGAGGAGGCCGGGATCGCTCCCGGGTCGCGGATCATCATGGAGAAGCCGTTCGGCACCGACCTCGCCAGCGCCCGCGAGCTCAACGACGAGATCCACAAGGTCTTCTCCGAGCACCAGGTCTTCCGGATCGACCACTTCCTCGGCAAGGAGGCGGC
>DATMCB010000001.1:0-12443 GCA_035558835.1 Solirubrobacterales bacterium | reverse complement strand
GTCGAGCGGCCCTCGAAGGTGCCCGTCTCGGTGGCGGTGAAGTTGACCTCTCCCTGGATCCCGGGGACCGCCTCGGCGGTCGGCGCGAGCGCCGGCACCGACCAGCTGTGGAGGACGTCGGTGGAGCTGATGTCGAGCGTGATCGGCGTGTCGACCGGGACCACGAGCTCCTGGTAGCTGTAGGCCTGATCAGCGCTGAAGCCATCCTCGGAGGGCTCCTTGATCGGGTACTCGTAGCGCCACAGCCACTGCTGGGCGTCCGCCTTGATCGTGATCGGCTGGTTCGCCGACGCCTCGACCTCGCTCGCCTTGCCCGTGAAGATGATGCCGACGACGAAGAGGACGATCGCGAGGACGCCGAGCCCGGCGCCGACGCGGAGCTGGACCGAGCCGGTACCGCGGGTCCGGCGGGCATCCTCGCCCGCCTCGATGGTCGTCGAACGGGTCCGCAGCGCGCGGACGATCGCTGCGAAGACGACGATCACGATCAGGGCCGCGAGGATCGCCATGATCACGTAGAGGGTGCGGGCGGAGCCGGCGCCGTCGGAGGCGGTCGAGTCGGGCGCGAGCAGGTCGGCGGCGGCGAACTGCGGGGTCACGGCGAGCGCAGCGACGGTCGCGGCGAAGGAGACGAGAGCGGCTCTTGAGCGGACGGCCTGCAAGGCGCCGCCATTCTAGGGGGCGGCACCGGCAGATGCCGCCCTGACCGCTCCCGGTTCGCTTCTATACTCGCCGCGCTTTGCCCCGAGCGGCGTTCCCATCCCGAGGCAGGCGGTCCCGGCTGCGCCCGTGGCTCCGCGCCGCAGCCTGCGCGGCCGTCGCAGCCTCGGTCGCGGTGCCGTTGCTGCGCCGCCGCCTACGGCTCCCGGCGGCGGCGACCGTCGTCGCGACGGTCGCCGGGCCGTTCGGGCTCGCGATCCTGAAGCCGCGGACGAAGGCCCGCGACGCATTCCTGTTCGCTCAGCAGATGTGGGCGTTCACGATGGTCCACGAGCTGCCCTACGACGATCCGGAAGCGCTCCGCCGGCGCCTGCGGATCCACTACCCGATCCGCTTCGACCGGGCGATCGGCGGCGGCCGGCTGCCGAACGCGCGGCTCCAGGGGGCGCTGACCCCCGACGACGGATCGGTGAGCGCGCTCGACCGCTTCCTCAGCTTCGCCCACTGGGCCTGGTTTTTCGAGCCGCACCTGGCGCTCGCCTACGTCCTCGTCCGCGACGAACGCCGCTTCGCGCGGGCCGCCCGGCAGATGGGAGCGGCCTTCGATCTCGGCTGCGCCGGCTACATCGCGGTGCCGACCGCGCCGCCGTGGTGGGCGGCCGCGAACGGCTACACCGGCGACGACCGGGTCGAGCGGCGGATGCTGGCGGTCGGCGAGGAGACGTTCCGGTCGGCCTGGCCGCCGATGTACAACGCCGTCGACGGCAATCCGTGGGCGGCGATGCCCTCGCTGCACTTCGGCGCCTCGGTCCTCGCCGCGATCCTGCTCAGCGAGTCGAGCCGGACCGCGGGTGCGATCGGCTGGACGTACGCGGGCGTGCTCGGCTTCGCGCTCGTCTATCTCGGCGAGCACTACGTCGTCGACCTGCTCGCCGGCCTCGGCCTCGTCGCCGCGGTTCGCATCGGCGAGCCGCACGCAGAGCCGCTCGCGCTCGCGATCAGCCGCGCCGTCCAGCAGCTCGAGCAGGTCGCGGGCGACTGAGCCTGCCCGGAAACGGGCGCTGGCGGGTCGGGATGCGAACATGAGCGGAATGGCGCGGGGAAGGGAGCCAGGAGTCGAGGATCGGCGACCGGACGGCGACGACGAGGCGCCGTCGCTGTTCGAGAGCCCACGCAAGGTCCTGATCACGACCCTCGTGGTGCTGCTGCTGTTCGCGGCGATCTACGTGCTGCTGCCGAAGCTGATCGGCCTCGAGGACGCGGTCGAGAAGATGGGGGAGGGGGAGTGGCAGTGGTTCGCGGTCGCGGTCGGCTTCAACGTCCTGGCCTTCGGCGCCTACGTGGCGTTGTTCCGCGGCGTCATCGGCGAGAACCTCGTCCACCTCGACTGGCGCGAGAGCTACCAGATCACGATGGCGGGGCTGGCGGCGTCGCGGGTCCTGTCGGCCGGCGGGGCCGGCGGCGTCGTCCTCAGCTACTGGGCGCTCCGCAAGGCGGGGATGCGGAGGT
Source organism: Solirubrobacterales bacterium (assembly GCA_035558835.1). Classification (GTDB taxonomy): domain Bacteria; phylum Actinomycetota; class Thermoleophilia; order Solirubrobacterales; family 70-9; genus RHKX01. Next base: position 10,274 of record DATMCB010000001.1, on the reverse strand, counting down.
CGGAGGCGGCCGAGCGGATGGTCGCCTTCCTCGTCCTCCTCTACGCGTTCTACGTGCTCGCCGTGATCGTCTTCGGGGTCCTGCTCGAGACGGGCGTCCTCGCCGGCCCGAATCCGGTGTCGATGACGATCGTCCCGGCCGCGATCGCCGGCGGCGTCGCGATCGTCTTCCTGCTGATCATGCTCATCCCCGGCGACCTCGAGCGGCGGCTCTCGCTCGAGGGCACCAACTGGGCGAGCCGGACCGCCCTGAAGCTGAGCCAGGTGCCGGCGACGATCTCGACCGGGACTCGGCTCGCTTTCGGGTTCGCCCGCGAGCCCCGCAAGGGCGGGCTCGCGGTCCTCGGCGCCTCCGGCTTCTGGGCGGCCAACATCGGGATCCTCTGGGCGACGTTCATGGCCTTCGGCGTCGCCCTGCCGATCGGCGTCCTCGTGATGGGCTTCTTCGTCGGCATGGCCGCGAACCTGGCTCCCGACCCGGCCGGCGTCGGCGCCGTCGACGGCGGGCTGATCGGCGCCTTCGTGATCTTCGGCGAGTCGGCATCGACGGTGATCGCGGCGGTGCTCGTCTACCGGCTGATCGCGTTCTGGATGCCGCTGCCGCCGGGAATCGTCGCGTTCCTGCAGCTGCGGCGGACCGTCGCCCGCTGGGAGGCGGAGGGGCGGTCCGTCGGCGATGATGAAATGGAAGCAGGCGAGGGGCCGCAGACCGCGGTCCCTTCCAATACTTCACTAAATGAAGTAAAGTTCAAGGAGAGTCCGATCCGAGGAGTCAGCAGTGACGGATAAGCGAATCGAGAACGTGATCATCATCGGCGGGGCCTGCGCCGGCTACACGGCCGCCGTCTACGCCGCGCGCGCCGATCTCGAGCCGCTGGTCATCGAGGGCTTCCAGTGGGGCGGGCAGCTCCAGAACACGACCGACGTCGAGAATTACCCCGGCTTCCCGGAGGGGATCATGGGACCGGAGCTGATGCAGCGCTTCCGCGCCCAGGCCGAGCGGTTCGGGACGCGGTTCATCACCGACGACGCGACCAGGGTCGAGCTGACCGACGGCGGCATCCAGACCGTCTGGGTCGGCGACGACGAGTACCGTGCCCGCAGCGTGATCCTCGCGATGGGCGCGCAGCCGAAGCGGCTCGGGATCCCCGGCGAGGTCGAGATCGCCGGCCGCGGCGTCTCCACCTGCGGCATCTGCGACGGCGCCTTCTTCAAGGACCGCGACGTCGTCGTGATCGGCGGCGGCGACACGGCGATGGAGGACTCGATCTTCGTCGCCAAGTACGCCAGCAAGCTGAGCGTGATCCACCGCCGCGACGAGTTCCGCGCCTCGGTGGTGATGCAGGATCGCGCTCGTGCGGTCGAGAACATCGATTTCAAGACCCCGTACGTCCCCGAGGAGTTCGTCGCCGGCGAGGACGGCGCCCTCGATCACGTCCGGCTCCGCCACGCCGAGACCGGCGAGACGGAGGAGATCAGGGCCGGCGGCGCGTTCGTCGCGATCGGCCACATTCCCGGCTCGGACCTCGTGGCCGGCCAGGTCGACCTCCACGACAACGGCTACGTCAAGGTCGCCGAGCCGTCGACCCGGACCAACCTCGCGGGCGTCTTCGCGATCGGCGATCTCGTCGACTTCACCTACCGCCAGGCGGTCACCGCCGCCGGCTCCGGCACCCGCGGCGCCCTCGACGCCGAGTGGTACCTCCGCGACACCCCGCCGAGCGACGAGGAGAAGATCGAGGCCGCCGAAGAAGCTCGCGTCGCGGGCTGAGGCGCGCGCCGTCAGCCCTCGATGTGACCGGGGCCGTCGGCCTCCCTGGCGGCGAGCATCTCGCTGAAGACGGCGCGCTCGTCCGGCTCGCGGCCAACCGCGATCTCGTCGGCGATCACCTGTGAGACGGCGTTGATCAGGGCGAGGTGCGTGAAGGCCTGCGGGAAGTTGCCGAGCTGGCGGCCGGTGTGGGCGTCGATCTCCTCGGCGTAGAGGTCGAGGGCGCCGCCCATCATGAGCAGGCGTTCACAGAGCCCGGCGGCCCGGTCGTGCTCGCCGATCTCGGCCAGGGCCGAGACGAGCCAGAAGGAGCAGATCGTGAACGTCCCCTCGACGCCCTGGAGGCCGTCGTCGGTCTGCTCGACGCGGTAGCGGAGCACGAGCCCCCTCACTGTCAGCTCGTCGGCGATCGCGAGGACGGTCTTGACGACGCGCTCGTCGTCGGAAGGGAGGAAGCGGACGAGCGGGATCAGCAGGGTCGAGGCGTCGAGCTCGTCGGTCTCGTAATGCTGGCGGAAGATCCCGTCGGCGGTGACACCGCGGGTCAGGATGTCGTCCTTGATCCGGTCCGCCTCGGCCTGCCACTGCTCGGCCCGCTCGCGCTCCCCGCGGGCCTTCGCGAGCCGGGTCCCGCGGTCGAGCGCCACCCAGCACATCAGCTTCGACGACAGGTAGTGCTTCGGCGCGCCACGCGCCTCCCAGACTCCCTGGTCGGGCTGCTCCCAGATCTCCATCGCCGCCTCGACCTGCCGGCAGGCGATCGTCCAGAGCTCGTCGCTGACGCCGCCGAGCGCCCGCGAGTGAATGTAGATCGAGTCGAGCAGCGCGCCGTAGACGTCGTTCTGACGTTGCGAGTAGGCGGCGTTGCCGATCCGCACCGGCCGCGAGTCGAGGTAGCCGTTGAGGTGGTCGAGCGTCGACTCGGTCAGCTCCTTCTCACCGTCGATCCCGTACATGATCTGCAGGTCGCCGCCGTCGGCGGTGACCCGCTCGACGAAGCCCATGAAGTCCTTGGCTTCGTCGTCGAGGCCGAGGACGTGCAAACCCCAGAGCGCGAACGTGGCGTCGCGGATCCAGGTGTAGCGGTAGACCCAGTTGCGCTCGCCTCCGGGAGTCTCCGGGAGCGAGGTCGTCAGCGCCGCGACCATGCCGCCGGTCGGCGCGTGCATCAGCCCCTTCAGCGTCAGCGCCGAGCGCTGCAGCTCGCCGCGCCAGCGGTGGTCGGGGAACCTGCCCCGCTCGAGCCAGCGGCGCCAGGCCTGGGCCGTGTCGTAGATCCGCTTGCCGGCGTCGCCGGCGTGGCCGGGCAGGCGCGCGTCGTCGGACCAGGTCAGCGCGCAGAAGGCGTTTTCGTCGCGGCCGAGCCGCCGCGTGCCCCAGATCCGCCCGTCGTCGTCGAGCTCGAGGTCCATGTCGGCCTGGAGGCGGAGCGGGATCCCGTCGACGACCGCGGTCGCGACGCCGAGCTCGGCGTCGAGGTCCCAGTCGATCGTCCCGCGCCCGTAGTCGGGGCGGGCCTCGCAGACCAGCTCGATCTCGGAATGGCCCTCGGGACAGTGGGCGAGGCGGACGAGCATCCGCTCCGCCTCGAGACGGTTGCGGCCGTCGCCGGTCCGGACGGCGTTGACGAGCAGCGCGTCGCGGACGACGAGCCAGCCGGTCTCGGTCGCCCACGTCGTCTCGATCAGGTTCGTCCCCGGCTCGTAGCGGCGCGCGACCGGCACCCGCTCGTCCGGCGAGAACCGCATCGCCCCGGCGCTCCGGTCGAGGAGGGCGCCGAAGATGCTCGGCGCGTCGAAGCGCGGCAGGCACATCCACTCGATCGAGCCGTTGGCGGCGACCAGCGCCCCGGTCTCGCAGTCGGACAAGAAGCCGTACGAGCCGATCCGCGGGAACTTCTGCAGGCAGGACTCCGGCGAGCGGGAGGGGTCCCGGGGGTTCACGGGGGCGACTCTACTTTCCCCCGAACTCGGCTCGCCGGCCCTCGAGCAGGGCTGCGACGCCCTCGGCGCGGTCCTCGCTGTCGAGCGCGGAGTTGAACAGGAGCCGCTCCCGCTCGAGACCGTCGGCGAGGCCGAGCTCGTCGGCCTCCTGGATCGCCTGCTTGGCGTAGCGGAGGGCGAGCGGCGGGCGGCCCGCCAGCTCCTCGGCGAGCATCACCGCCTGCTCGAGCGTCCCGCGACGGTCCATGACGACGTTCGCGAGCCCCCACTCGTGGGCCTGCCGGCCGGTCATCCGGCGGCCGGTCAGGACCAGCTCCATCGCCCGGTGCTTGCCGATCGCCCTGGTCAGGCGCTGCGTGGCCCCTCCGGAGGGGATCACGCCGAAGGTGATCTCGGGCAGCCCGAACGTCGCGTCCTTGGCGACGACGACGAGATCGCAGGCGAGCGCCAGCTCGCAGCCGCTCGAGAGCGCCCAGCCGGTCACCGCCGCGATCAGCGGCTTGCCGATCGCCCGCTGCCGCTCCCAGAACGGCGCCAGGTTCAGATCCGACGGCGGGCCCGGGCGCGGACCGGCGTAGCTGCGGATGTCCGGCCCGGTCGCGAAGTAGTCGCCGCTGCCGGTGATCACGATCGCGCCGACGCCGGGATCGGCATCGAGGTCCTCGAGCGCCGCGATCAGCTCCTCGGCGAGGTCCGGGCCGAGCGCGTTCCGGTCGCGTTCGCGAACGATCCGGCAGACCGCGACACGGCGCTCGATCGTGACGTCGATCGCGGCGCTCATCGCACCGCCGGCCGAGCCGCCGGCGGCCCCCCGGATCGGCTCACGCCTCAGCCTCGGCGTGCTCGCGCCCGATCGCCTCGCGAAGGGCGGCCGCGGCTGCCTCGGCGTGGCCGCCGCCGACATCGGGCAGCGCCTCGCCGTCGATCGCAGCGATCGGCTGGATCTCGCGGGTGGTCGAGGCGAGGAACGCCGACTGAGCGCCGCGGAGGTCCGCGGACGGGAAGCTGCCCTCCTCGACGTCGAGGCCGGCGATCACGACCGCGCGGGTGATCGAATCGAGGATCCCGACCTCGAGGCCGGGCGTCCGCAGGACTCCGTCCGGGGTGGTCCAGAAGACCGACGAGGTCGGCGCCTCGAGCACGGTGCCGCCGGCATCGACGTAGACGGCCTCGTCGGCGCCGCGCTCGACCGCGAGCCGCGTCGCGTGCATGTTCGCGGCGTAGGAGATCGACTTGACGCCGGCGAGGATCTCGCTCGGGGTCAGCGTCACGATCGCGACCCGGGCGCTCGCCGGCCAGTCGGGGACGAGCTCGTCGGTGATCAGCCGGCGGCCGCCGCGGGTGATGACGATCCGGATGCAGCCGCCGGGATCGCCTTCCTCGGCGAGCAGGGCGTCGATCTCCGCCCGCAGCGCGTCCTCGTCGAAGTCGAGGTGGATCGCGTCGGCGGAGCGCCGCAGGCGGGCGACGTGGTCGTCGAGCCGGAACGGCCGGCGGTCGTAGAGCTTGATCACCTCGAAGGCGCCGTCGCCGCGCAGCAGGCCGTCGTCGAGAATCGAGATCGTCGCCTCCTCGGGCGGGACGATCCTCCCGTCGACGCTCGCCAGCGTGGCTGCTCCCATGTGCCGACGATAGCGCCCGAATCCGGCGCCACAGCAGCTAACCTGATATCGGTCGTCATGGACTACGTCCTGATCACGCTCGCAATGGTCGGCTTCATCGTCGCCGTCCTCGTCCTCCTCGCCCGCTCCTACCCCGGCAGCGGTGCCGACCTCCTCGACTGGAAGCCGACTCGCGACTACGAGACCGAGTTCAAGCTCGAGCAGGACGACGTCGCGCAGATGATCGCCGCCCAGAACGAGTACCGGCGCCGGCGCGGCGCCCCGGAGCTGACGATGGGCGACGCCGAGCGGATGGGCCGCGAGGACCAGCGGGTTCGCGAGGCCGGGGTGATGGACGAGCGCTCGCTGGAGAAGCTCGAGCGCCGGCTCCGCGACGACGAGACCGACGACGAGCGCGAAGAGTAGGTCCGAGCCGGGGTGGCGCGGGCGCTACTCGTCGGTTGCGGCTGCCACGGCCGCGAGCTCGGCCGCGCGCTGCTCGACGGGGGCTGGGCGGTTCGCGGGACGAGCCGCAGCGCCGCCGGGACGGAGGCGATCGGGAAGGCCGGGATCGAGCCGGCGATCGCCGATCCCGACCGGGTCGGGACCGTTCTCGATCACGTCGGCGACGTTGCGGTCGTCGCCTGGCTGCTCGGCTCCGCTACGGGCACTCCGGAGGAGATCGAGGCCGTCAACCGCCTGCGGCTCGAGAGCCTGCTCGAGAAGCTCGTCGACTCGCCGGTCCGCGGCTTCGTCTACGAGGGCGCCGGCAGCGCCGACCGCTCGGTCCTCGACGCCGGCGCCGACCTCGTCGAGCGGGCCGGACGGACGTGGATGATCCCGGTCCGCGTCGTCCGCGCCGAGCGCGACGGCGACGGAGGGTGGGCGACGGCGATGGCCGCCGCCGCCACCGGTGTGATCAGCGGTTGAGGACCTGGTCGGCCGGGATCGCGTCGGTCGGCCCGTTGCGCATGAAGTCGACGTCGCGCGGCGCCTCCTGGGGGGCGTTCTCGGCTGCCCACGGCGCCGTCGCCTTGAGCGGGATATCGCGGTTGTCGACGTTGGTCACCACGGTCAGGAAGGCGACGACGACGAGGACGATCACGGCGACCGCGATCCCGTAGACGAGCAGCCGTTTCCGCGCCGACGCACCGTACTGCTGCCCGATGACCGAGCGGCGCTTGTCGTTGCCCATCGCGTCGAGGTCGGTTCCTCCCTGCCCTGCCTCGTACCACCCAGGCTTCCCTGCAGCCATGCCGGAACCCTACCGCTCCCGGCGCCGCGAATCGAGGGTTCCGCCGGTGGGCGGGCGGGCTCAACCGTCGATGCGCTCGAGGAACTGCTGGAGCATCCGCGCGGTCGCTCCCCAGATGAACGCCCCCTCGACGTCGTAGGTCGGGGTCCGGAAGGGGACGCCGCGGCGGATCAGCCGACGCATCCCGAAGCCGTGGCGGAGCTCGTCGAGGTCGAGCTCGATGACCCGCTCGACCTCGTGCGGGCTGAGCGTGTGCGCAAGCCGCTCCGGGACGAGGCCGACGACCGGCAGGACCTTGAAGGAGGTGACGACGGTCGACGTCGGCGGCAGAGCGCCGACGACCTCGACGGCGCCGGGGTCGAGGCCGATCTCCTCGCGGGCCTCGCGGAGCGCGCACTCGACGAGCGTCTCGTCGGGATCGGCCCGGCCGCCCGGGAACGAGATCTCGCCGGCATGGCGGCGCATGTCGCGGCGGCGCTCGGTGAAGATCAGGCCGGGCCGCTCGGGCCAGCCGAAGAGCGGCACCAGGACCGCCGCGCTCTCCTTGCCGTGGGCGTGGAGCCGCCCGGCCTCGACCGGGTCGAGGAACGCACGGGCGAGGTCGGCCGGTTCCCGCTCGCTCAGATGATCACCTGGACGGTGCCGCCATCGGCTCCCCAGGCGGCTCCGGCGACGTAGGAGGCCCGCTCCGAGCACAGGAAGGCGATGACCGAGGCGATCTCGTCGACCTCGGCGAGCCGTCCGATCGGCCGTCCCGATGCGACCGACTCGAGCGCGGCATCGCGATCGGCCTCGCCGCGAAGCTCGACCGACTGGTCGAGGAGCCCGCCCGGCTGCATCCACATCTCCGACTTGACGGGCCCCGGGCAGACCGCGTTGACGAGGACGCCGCTCTTCGCCCAGCGATCGGCGTAGAGCCGCGAGAGCGACAGCTCGGCGGCCTTGGCGACCGAGTACTCGCCCATGTTCGCCGAGGGGCGCTTGCCGGCCGACGAGCAGACGTTGACGACGCGGCCCCAGCCGCGGTCGGCCATCCGCGGGATCCCCTCGCGCATCAGCCGCATCGGCGCCATCACGTTCAGCTCCCACGCCTCGTACCAGGCGGCTTCGGGGATGTCGTCGAGGTCGCGCACGCGCGACTGCCCGGCGGCGTTGACGATCGCATCGAGGGAGCCGAAGCGGTCCTCTGCCTCGGCGACGATCGCGGTCGCTGTGCCCGCGCCGGTGACGTCGGCGGCTAGGTGGGTGGCGCGGCCGTGCGCCGCTGCGCCGGCCCGCCCGCACTCCGCCGCTGCCGCCTCGATCTCATCGGCGGTGCGGGCGACGAGCAGGACCATCGCGCCGGCCTCGCAGAGCAGCCGGGCCGTCGCGCGGCCGATCCCGCGTCCGGCCCCGGTGACCACGCACGAGCGGCCGGCGAGGCCGAGGTCCATCAGGGGCCTTCGCGCCGCTCGGTCGTGACGATGTCCGATCCGGCGGCGAGGGTGCGATGGACCGGGCACTTGCCGGCGATGACGATGATCCGCTTGCGCTGCTCGGCGTCGAGCCCGTCGGGGAGGGTGAGGACGACGTCGAAGCGCGGCGTTTCGCCGGCGCGCGGCGCGCCGGCGAAGTCGGCATCGACCTGGAGGCCGTCGACGTTCCAGCCCTTGCGGGCGGCATAGAGCTGGACGGTGATCGCTGTGCAGGCGGCGAGCGACGCGGTGAGCAGACGGGTCGGCGAGGGGGCCGTGCCGGTGCCGCCGGAGTCGAGCGGTTCGTCGACGACGATCTCGTGCCCGTCGATCTCGACGGCCTGAACGAGGCCGCCGCGCTGGCGGGCGGTCGCGCGCATCAGTCGGTCCCAGCGCCGGTCGCGCCGCGGCGACCCTCGAACAGGGCCGGATCGGAGACGTCGGTGAAGCGGGCCATCGCGTAGACGAGGTCGGCGGCGCGGTTCAGGTAGGCGAGGACGGCGATCGAGGGCAGCTCCTCGGCGGCGGCGAGCCCGGCGACGCGGCGCTCAGCGCGGCGCAGGGTCGCGCGGCCGAGGTCGAGGGCGGCGGAGAGCTCGGTGCCGCCGGGGATGACGAACTTCGGCGGCAGCTCGACGCGCTCCATGTAGCGGTCGATGATCGGCTCGAGCCCGGCGACCATCTCGGCGGTGATTCGGCTGACGCCGTCCTCGAGCCGCCCGGCCGCCTCCGGCGCCGCGGCAAGCTCGGCCCCGGCGACGAACAGGTCGCGCTGGAGATGGAGGAGGTCGCGCTCGACCTCTTCCTTGCCGGCACGGCAGAGCGAGCGGGCAACGCCGAGGGCGGAGCCGGCCTCGTCGATCGCGCCGTAGGCCTCGATCCTCGCATCCGACTTGAGGCGCCGGCCGCCGTACCAGAGGCCAGTCGTGCCGTCGTCGCCCTTGCGCGTGTAGATCTTCACCCGCTCGCGGCCTCGCTCGTGAGCGGGTTGAAGACGATCCCGGTGAGCAGCTTCGGGAAGAAGTAGGTCGACTTCGGCGGCATCGTCTCGCCGGCGTCCGCGACGTCGCGGACCTGCTGGACCGGGGTGGGGCGGAGGAAGAAGCCGGCGTCGGCGTCGCCGCGCTCGACCCGGGCGACCGCCTCGGCGAAGTCCGAACAGTACGAGAGGCCGCGCTTGGCGGCGATGTCGTCTCCGCTCATCCCCAGCGGGCCCTTCAGGATCAGCGCCTCGAGCGCCGCGGCATCGAGGGTCCGGTACGCCTCGGAGCTGTCGGGGAGCGCGGCCGCGAGCGCGGCGTCGTCCTTGAGGCGGAGCCGGTAGGGCCGGCGGTGGAAGGAGTCCATGTAGCCGAAGGCGATCGTCCCGCCTTCGGGCCCCGGCACGAGCCCGGCCGGATCGTCGATCGGCTCGGCGTCGAACAGCTCCGTCAGCGTCTCGCGGAGCGCGACCCGCTTCGTTTCGTCGAGGTCGTGGAGGAGCCGGTGGGTGGCGAAGACGCTCAGGCCGGGATCCTCGAGCGAGACCAGGCAGGCGAGCGTGTAGCGGGCGTCGTCACCATCGGCGGCGCCGACCTCGTCCGCGTAGGTGCGGGCGGTCTCGTAGCGGTGATGGCCGTCGGCGATCAGCAGCTCCGATCCAGCGAGGCCGTCGGCAACGGCCGCGTGGACGGCCGGGTCGGTGATCGGCCAGGCCCGGTGAACGGTGCCGTCGGGGTCGGTGACCTCGCAGAAGGGGTCCGCGTCGAGACCGGGCGCGAGCAGACTCCAGGCGTCGCCGGCATGGAGGACGAAGATCGGCGAGAGGTTGAAGCCGGTCGCGCGGGTGAGGCGGAGGCGGTCCTCCTTCGGGCCGGGCTGGGTCCGCTCGTGCGGGCGGACGAGGCCGGGCCCGTAGTCGGTGACGGCGATCCGGGCGAGGAAGCCGCGCCTGGTCCGGCGGCCGCCACCGGGCGCGTCGTAGTCCTGTTCGTAGGCCCAGATCGTCGGCTCGCCGTCCAGGACGAGGACGCCGTCGGCACGCCAGCCTCGCAGCAGTTCGGCGGCGCGCTCGTAGCGGTCGCCGCCGTCGTCCTCGGGCAGGTCGAGGGCGACGACGTTGTGCTGCGAGCGGTCGAGGAGGGCGGCGCGGCCGGCGGGATCGATGACGTCGTAGGGAGGTGCTGTCACGTCGCCGATCGCGACCCGGGTGGGGTCGTAATGGAGCGCTCGGAAGGGCTTCACGTTTGCCATTCGGCCCCGCAGGTTATTG